>NZ_JBEXKC010000017.1:1502-123622 GCF_040609475.1 Streptomyces sp. NPDC004667
TGGTGGGTTCCGCGGCGGTCGTGACGACCGTGGCGGTGACCGTCCCTCGTACCCCCGTCGCGACGACCGTGGTGGGGACCGCCCGTCGTACCCCCGCCGTGACGATGACCGTGGTGGGTTCCGCGGCGGTCGTGACGACCGTGGCGGTGACCGTCCCTCGTACCCCCGTCGCGACGACCGTGGTGGGGACCGCCCGTCGTACCCCCGTCGTGAGGACGACCGTGGTGGGCGTCCGTCCTACCCGCGTCGTGACGATGACCGTGGTGGGTTCCGCGGCGGTCGTGACGACCGTGGCGGTGACCGTCCCTCGTACCCCCGTCGTGACGACCGTGGTGGGGACCGCCCGTCGTACCCCCGCCGTGACGACCGTGGCGGCGACCGCGGTGGCGACCGTGGTGGGTTCCGTGGTGGCCGCGATGACCGTGGTGGCTACCGTGGTCGCGATGACCGTGGTGGCGACCGCGACTTCCGCGCCGACCGCGACCCGGTCAAGCGGCTTCCGATCGACGAGGACGTCACCGGGCACGAGATCGACGCCGACGTGCGTCAGGAGCTCCTGAGCCTGCCCAAGGGCCTGGCCGAGGAGGTCTCGCGCAACCTGGTCATGGTGGCCCGGCTCATCGACGAGGACCCCGAGCAGGCGTACGCGTACGCCCGGATCGCCCTCCGCCTGGCCTCCCGCGTCGCCGCCGTCCGTGAGGCCGCCGGCTTCGCCGCGTACGCCACGCAGAAGTACAGCGAGGCCCTCGCGGAGTTCCGCGCCTCCAAGCGGATGACCGGCTCCGTCGAGCTGTGGCCCGTCATGGCCGACTGCGAGCGCGGCCTCGGCCGTCCGGAGCGCGCCCTGGCCATGGCCGGCGAGCCCGAGGTGCAGAAGCTGGACAAGGCCGGCCAGGTCGAGATGCGCCTGGTCGCCGCCGGTGCCCGCCGGGACATGGGCGAGCTCGACGCCGCCATCGTGACCCTGCAGAGCCCGGAGCTGGCCTCCAACACCGTCCAGCCCTGGACGGCGCGCCTGCGGTACGCGTACGCCGACGCCCTGCTGGCCGCCGGCCGTGAGGACGAGGCCCGCGAGTGGTTCGCGAAGACCCTGGAGGCCGACAAGGACGGGGCGACCGACGCCTCGGACCGCCTGGCCGAGATCGACGGGGTCGAGTTCGTCGACGCCGCCGTCGAGGAGGAGGAAGCGGACCTCGCTGACGACCTCGACCTCGACGAGGACGACGAGGACGAGGACGAGGCCGAGGTGGCCGCCGCCGAGCGGGCCGCCGACCAGGCCGAGTACTACGACGAGGACGACGAGGAGTACGAGCCCCTCGACGAGGCCGACGTCGACGCGACCGACGAGATCGTGGTCGTCGAGGACGACGAGCGCGACAAGGCGTAAGCCGTGACGAAAGGGCGGCACCCCCTCGGGGGTGCCGCCCTTTCGCATGTCCGGAGAGGTGCGCTCCGGGTCAGTCCACGCTGCGCAGGACCAGGCCGGTGGCCGGCTTCGGGCCGAAGGAGGTCGACTTCCGGGGCATCGTGACGCCCTGGCGGGCCAGGTCCCGGACCACCGCCTCCCGTACGGGGTGCAGCAGGACGGCCGTGCCGCCGTGGCGTTCGGCCATGGCGACGGTGGCGGGGGCGTCGTGGATGTACGTGATCTGGTCGGGGGTGTCCGGGATCTGCCACAGGGCGTCGAGCAGGGTCGCGTGCAGCACGGTCGCGTCCAGCCGGCGCCAGGCCTCGGGCCGGTCGTGGCGGACGGTGCGCTCGATGAGGGCCGGGTCCGGGTCGGTGACCAGGTGGAAGGTGCCGTCGCCGGTGAGCAGGAAGGCGTTGCCGCGTTCCGAGGCGTCAGCGAGGGCCTCCAGGGCCAGCGGGAGCGGGCCGTCGACCGGGCGGACCCGGAAGGAGCCGTCGAGGGCGGCCAGCGCGCGCGACAGCGGCAGGCGGCGCAGCATCCGGTGGATGGCGCGGACCTGGAGCGGGTAGCGGGCGGTGTCCACGAGCAGGACCAGGCCGAAGTCCCACGGGGTGGGCGAGCCGTGCTCCTGCTGGAGGCGCAGGTACGTGGCCCAGCGGTGGTGGCCGTCGGCGATCAGGGCCTGGCGGTGGCCGAGGTCGGTGGTGACGGCGGCCAGTTCGGCGGGGTCGGTGATGGCCCACAGGCTGTGGCAGAAGCCGTCCTCGGTGACGGTCGACAGCAGCGGGGGCCGGCGGGCGGCGGTGGCTTCGATGACCGCGGCCGCTCCCGTGCCGGGGCCGTCGCCCAGGTACGTCAGGAGGAGGGGTTCGAGGTTGGCCGACGTGGCGCGCATCAGGCCCGCCCGGTCGGTGACCACGTCCGGCATGACGTCCTCGTGGGGCAGGACGATGCCGGCCCCGGCGTCGGACAGGGCGAGGGCGCCGATGATGCCGCGCTGGAGGACCCCTGCCTTGCGCTGCTCGTAGACGTAGAGCGCCGGCCGCGGGTCGGTGCTGAGGATGCCCTCGGAGAGCCAGTCCCGGAGGGTGCGGGCGGCCTGTTCGTTGCGTGCGGCCGGGGTCTCGGCCTGCGGCAGGATCAGCCGCACGATGTTGTGCGGATCGGCGGATTCGAGGTAGTCGACTCCGTCGGGGCGCACGACCACGTCGTACGGCGGGGAGGTCACGGCGGCGAGGCTGCCGACGCGCTGCGGGACGTAGCGCAGTCCGTGGAAGGGGATCAGTCGCAGCCCGTGCTCCGCGTTGCCAGGTGTGGTCATTGGTGCATGGTAAGACCCGTCTCGCGATGCGGGATGATCGGGTGAGTGGCCTGGACCGGCGCAAAATCGGACAAGATCGATCCAAAGAAGCCCTGGAAGTACGCGGGGCGCGGAATCAGCGAATGAGGAGCGGCCAGATGACCCCGCAGAGCAGGACCACCCCCGCCGGAAGTCGGCGCGGTCTCCACCAGGCCTACGACACGGCTCTGCTGGACCTGGACGGGGTGGTGTACGCGGGCGGTCTGGCCGTCGCGCACGCCGTGGAGTCCCTCGCCGCGGCCCGGGCCGCGGGGATGCACCTCGCGTACGTCACCAACAACGCGCTGCGCACCCCGGACGCCGTCGCCGGGCACCTGGGCGAGCTCGGCATCCCGACGGATCCGGCCGAGGTGATCACCTCCGCGCAGGCGGTGGCCCGGCTGATCGCGGAGCAGGTGGAGCCGGGGTCGAAGGTGCTGGTGATCGGCGGCGAGGGGCTGCGGGTCGCGCTGCGCGAGCGGGGGCTGGTGCCGGTGGACTCGGCCGAGGAGGAGGGGCTGGCCGCCGTCGTGCAGGGGTACGGGGGGCCGGACCTGGCGTGGGGGCGGTTCGCGGAGGCGGCGTACGCGGTCAACCGCGGCGTGCCGTGGTTCGCTTCGAACACCGACCTGACGATCCCGGGGGCGCGGGGGATCGCGCCGGGCAACGGGGCCGCCGTGGAGGTCGTACGGATCGCCACGGGGGCGGAGCCGCAGGTGGCGGGGAAGCCGCTGCCCCCGATGCACCGGGAGACGGTGCTGCGGACCGGGGCGGAGCGGCCGCTGGTCGTCGGGGACCGGCTGGACACCGACATCGAGGGTGCCTTCAACGGGGAGGTGGACTCGCTGCTGGTCCTGACCGGGGTGACGGACGCGGCCCAGCTGCTGCGGGCAGTGCCGAAGCACCGGCCGACGTACGTGGACCGGGACCTGCGCGGGCTGCTGACCGGGCAGCCGGAGGTGGAGCCGGCCGGGGAGGGCTTCCGCTGCGGCGGGTGGACGGCGGTCGCGCTGGAGGACGTACTGGACCTGCGGGGTGAGGGGGATCCCCTGGACGGGCTGCGGGCGCTGTGCGCGGCGGCGTGGACGCGGGCGGGGGAGGGCTCCTGCCTGCTGGACGCGGGGAAGGCCCTCGACCTGCTGGGGCTCCAGGGGTTCCAGGGGCTTGAGGGGGCGTAGCGGCCGCAGGGCCGCGGCGCCTGGGGAACCCCGGCAGGCCGGGCCCGGGGTGGGCCGGGCGGGGGTGGCGGGCGGTGCCGGGAGTGTTCGACCGTGCGGTGGGATCATCGCGGTCAGAGGGTAGGCTAACCTAACCTCCGTGTTGGTTGAGAGTCCCCCCGAACAGAGCACGGCGCCGGCAGTGGCCGCCCGTCCGCGCCACGGCGCCCGTGCCGCCGGTCTGCTGGCCGCCCTCGTCGTACTGGCCCTGGTGGTGGTGGCGAGCATCGCCGTCGGCGCCAGGGCGATGCCCCTGGAACAGGTCTGGCACGGCCTCTTCCACTTCACGGGGACCACCGAGGACGTGGTCGTACGGGACCTGCGGATCCCGCGCACCCTCCTGGGCGTGATGGTCGGGCTGGCCCTCGGCCTGTCCGGCGCGGTGATGCAGGCGCTGACCCGCAATCCGCTGGCCGAGCCCGGCATCCTCGGAGTCAACGCGGGCGCCGCGGCGGCGGTCGTCTCGGCGATCAGCTTCCTCGGGGCCGACTCCCTGGACGAGTTCGTGTGGTGGGCCTTCCTCGGCGCCGCGCTCGTCTCGGTCCTCGTCTACGTGCTCGGCGGCAGCCGCAGCGCGACGCCGGTGCGGCTCGCGCTCGCGGGTACGGCGGCCAGCGCGGCGCTCGTCGGATACATCAACGCGGTCCAGCTGATGGACAGCAAGGCCCTGGACAAGCTGCGCTTCTGGACGGTGGGTTCGCTCGCCTCCGCCACGATGGACACCGTCACGCAGGTGGCGCCCTTCCTGCTGGCCGGGGCCGTGCTCGCGCTCGCGCTCGGCCGGCCGCTCAACGCGATGGCCCTGGGCGACGACACCGCGCGGGCGCTCGGCGCCCACCTGACCCGGACCCGCGTCGCGGCCATGGTCGCCATCACCCTGCTGTGCGGGGCCGCGACCGCCGCGTGCGGGCCGATCGTCTTCGTCGGGCTGATGATCCCGCACCTGGTGCGCCTGGTCACCGGGCCCGACATGCGCTGGGTGCTCGCGTACTCGGCGGTGCTGTCGCCCGTGCTGCTGCTGGGCGCCGACGTGGTCGGACGGGTCGTCACCCGGCCCGGCGAGCTCCAGGTCGGCATCGTCACCGCGCTCATCGGCGGTCCCGTCTTCATCTACCTGGTTCGGCGCAAGAGGATGGCCCAGCTGTGACCGCGACCCCCCTCGCCCCGGCGAACACGACCACGCAGGCGCCCGCGAAGGGCGTCCGGCTGCGCGCGCTGCGCGGACCCGGCGGCCTCTCGCTGCGCGTCGAGGCCCGCGCCCTGGTGACCGGGGCGGTGCTGGCCGCCGTGGCGCTGGCCCTGGCGGTCGTGCTCATCGGCACCGGCGACTTCGAGATCGCCCCGGCGGACGTCGTACGGACGCTGCTGGGCAACGGCAGCCCCGCCGACGACTTCATCGTCAACGACCTGCGGCTGCCGCGGGTCCTGGTCGCGGTGCTGGTCGGCGCGGCCCTCGGGATGGCCGGGGCGGTCTTCCAGTCCGTCTCGCGCAATCCGCTCGGCTCTCCCGACCTGCTCGGCTTCGGGTACGGCTCGGCGGTCGGCGCACTGGTCGTCATCATCCTGTTCAAGGGCGGTGCGGCCGAGGTCGCGGCCGGCGCGGTGGCGGGCGGGGTGCTCGCGGGCGCCGCCGTCTACCTGCTCGCGTACAAGCAGGGGGTCCACGGCTACCGGCTGGTGCTCGTCGGCATCGGCTCCTCCGCCGTCCTCGTCGCCGTCATCCAGTACCTGATCGCCAAGGCGCAGCTCGTCGAGGCCACCCGGGCGATGGTCTGGCTGACCGGTTCGCTGGCCGGCCGCGACTGGTCGCAGGTCTGGCCGCTGCTGGCGACCTGCGCGCTGCTGTTCCCGCTGGTCCTCGGGCAGAACCGGGCCCTGCGGATGATCGAGATGGGCGACGACTCCGCGTACGCGCTGGGCGTGCCGGTGGAGCGGACCCGGATGCTGCTGATGCTCGCGGCGGTCCTGCTGACCACGGCGGCGGCCGCCGCGGCCGGCCCGATCAGCTTCGTCGCCCTGGCCGCGCCCCAGCTGGCCCGGCGGCTGACGCGCTCGCCCGGCCCGAACCTGCTCACCGGCGCGCTGATGGGCGCCGTCCTGCTGCTGGCCTCCGACCTGGCCTCGCAGCGGGCCTTCGGCGCCGACCAGCTGCCGGTGGGCGTGGTGACCGGCCTGGTCGGCGGCGTCTACCTGCTCTGGCTGCTCGTCACCGAGCGCAAGGCGGGACGCATATGAGCGCGCGGGGCGCCAGGCTCCCCGCGCCCGGCAACGAGCCCGGCAAGGCGCCGGGCCACACGAGGAGTACCCAAGTGCAGCGGCTGACCGCGGAGAACGTCACCCTCGGCTACGACCAGCGGGTCATCGCCGAGAACCTGTCGGTGGAGATCCCCGACCACTCCTTCACCGTGATCGTCGGCCCCAACGCCTGCGGCAAGTCCACGCTGCTGCGGGCCCTGTCGCGGATGCTGAAGCCGTCCGCCGGGCGGGTGCTGCTGGACGGCCAGGCCATCTCCTCGATGCCGGCGAAGAAGGTGGCCAGGACGCTGGGGCTGCTCCCGCAGTCCTCGATCGCGCCCGACGGGATCACCGTCGCCGACCTGGTCTCGCGCGGCCGGTACCCGCACCAGGGGCTGCTGCGCCAGTGGTCGGAGCAGGACGAGCGGATCGTCGCGGAGTCGATGGCCTCGACCGGGGTCGCCGAACTGGCCGACCGGGCCGTGGACGAGCTGTCGGGCGGGCAGCGCCAGCGGGTGTGGATCGCGATGGCACTGGCCCAGCAGACCCCGCTGCTGCTCCTGGACGAGCCGACGACCTACCTGGACATCCAGCACCAGCTCGACGTGCTCGACCTGTGCGCGGAGCTCCACGAGAACCAGGGCCGGACCCTGGTGGCGGTGCTGCACGACCTCAACCACGCGGCCCGCTACGCCACCCACCTGATCGCCCTGCGCGGCGGCGTCGTCGTCGCCGAGGGCCCGCCCGCGGAGGTGGTCACCGCCGAGCTGGTGGAGGAGGTCTTCGGGGTGCGCTGCCAGATCATCGACGACCCGGAGACCGGGACGCCGCTGGTGGTCCCCGCCGCCCGTCAGGCCCGCGCCGGGGCGGGCGTCTGAGTCCACCGCAGGGCCGGCCCGGCCCTGCGCCTCAGAGCATGCTCTTGAGCCGCAGCAGGTCCCGGAAGCCGGCCTCCAGGCGGACCCGGCCCGAGGCCCAGGCCTTGGCGAACTTCAGCTCGCCGGCGACCAGCGCGAGCAGGTCGTCACCGGCCATCGCGAGCCGGATCTCGGCCTTGGCGCGCGGCGGCCCCGGGGCGACCGCGTCCACCCGGATCCGGCCGTTGTCGAGGCGTCCGGAAAAGGTCTGGTCGAGGTCGGTGATGTGACAGCTCAGGGAGCGGTCGAAGGCGGCCGCGCCGCGCACGCCGTCATCGGCCCGCGCCAGGTTGTCGGACAGTCGGTCGAGTGCGTCGCGGCACTCCTGGATCGTAGCCATGGTGATCACGACCGTACCGCAGAGCCCTGCGTGGCCGGACCCGCGCTTCGGGGTAGCGTCGGGGCATGACCGACGACGTGTCCGGGGGCCTTCCGGACGTCCCCGAGGAGCCCGGGGCGGAGCCCGCCGGGGATCCCGCGGGCCCCGCTCCGCTGGGCCTCGTGCGCACCCCCACCGGCCACGCCGGGGTCGACGCGCACCTGGAGCGGCTGGCCGACGCCGACCACCTGCCTGCGGACGAGCACGCCGCGGTGTACGAGGATGTCCACGGGGGACTGCGCGAGGCGCTGACCGCGCTGGACGCACCGCCCGTCCCCGGACCTTACGAAAACAGGAGCTGAACCGAACGTGGCAGGAGTGGCACGCCGCCGCCTGGACGCCGAACTGGTACGCCGCAGCATGGCCCGCTCGCGGGAGCACGCGGCCCAGCTGATCGCCGCGGGACGGGTCACCGTCGGCGGCGCCACCGCGACCAAACCGGCCACGCAGGTCGAGACCAGCGCGGCCCTCGTCGTCCTCAAGGACGACAGCGACCCCGACTACGTCTCCCGGGGCGGCCACAAGCTGGCCGGCGCCCTCACCGCGTTCCGTCCGCTGGGGCTGGAGGTCGAGGGCCGGCGGGCGCTGGACGCGGGGGCCTCGACCGGGGGCTTCACCGACGTGCTGCTGCGCGCGGGCGTGGCCCACGTCGTCGCCGTGGACGTCGGCTACGGGCAGCTCGCCTGGTCGCTGCAGAGCGATGAGCGGGTCACCGTCAAGGACCGTACGAACGTCCGCGAGCTGACCGTCGAGCTGATCGACGGGATCCCCGTCGACCTGGTCGTCGGCGATCTGTCCTTCATCTCCATCGGGCTGGTGCTGCCGGCGCTGGTGCGCTGCACCGCGCCCGGCGCGGACCTGGTGCTGATGGTCAAGCCGCAGTTCGAGGTCGGCAAGGAGCGCCTGGGCAGCGGCGGCGTGGTGCGCAGTCCCGAGTTGCGGGCGGAGGCCGTGCGGGAGGTCGCTGCGCAGGCCTGGAAGCTGGGACTGGGCGTGCTCGGGGTGACGGCGAGCCCGCTGCCGGGGCCGTCGGGCAACGTCGAGTACTTTCTGTGGCTCCGGGCGGGGGCACCCGCGCTCGACCCGGGGGATGTCGATCGTGCAGTGGCGGAGGGGCCGCAGTGACAGACGCGTCAGCAGGTTCAGCAGGTTCGGCAGTTTCGGGGGGCCCGGGAGACCGGGAGGGGGAGGTGCGGACCGTCTTCCTGCTCGCGCACACCGGGCGGCCGGCGGCCATCCGCAGCGCGGAGCTGGTCGTGCTCGGTCTGCTGCGCTCGGGCCTGCGGGTCAGGGTGCTGGAGCAGGAGGCGCGGGACCTGCCGCTGCCGCCCGAGGTGGAGCTCGTCGCCGAGTGCACGCCGAAGGTGTTCGACGGGTGCGAGCTGCTGATCGTGCTGGGCGGGGACGGGACCCTGCTGCGCGGGGCGGAGTTCGCGCGCGGTTCGGGAGTGCCGATGCTGGGCGTCAACCTGGGCCGGGTGGGCTTCCTCGCCGAGGCCGAGCGGGACGACCTGGACAAGGTCGTGGACCGGGTGGTGTCGAAGTCGTACGAGGTCGAGGAGCGCATGACCCTCGACGTCCTCGTGCGGACCAACGGTGACGTGGTCCACCGGGACTGGGCGCTGAACGAGGCCGCCGTCCAGAAGGTCTCCGCGGAGCGGATGCTGGAGGTGGTCCTGGAGATCGACGGGCGTCCGGTGACCGGCTTCGGCTGTGACGGGATCGTCTGCGCGACGCCGACGGGCTCGACGGCGTACGCCTTCTCGGCGGGCGGGCCGGTGGTCTGGCCGGAGGTGGAGGCGCTGCTGATGGTGCCGATCAGCGCGCACGCCCTGTTCGCGAAGCCGCTGGTGACCTCGCCCACCTCGGTGCTGGCGGTGGAGGTGCAGAACGGCACCCCGCACGGGGCCCTGTGGTGCGACGGGCGCCGGACGCTGGAGCTGCCGTCGGGGGCGCGGGTCGAGGTGCGCCGGGGCACGGTGCCGGTGCGGCTCGCCCGGCTGCACCACGCGTCGTTCACGGACCGGCTGGTCGCGAAGTTCGCGTTGCCGGTGTCGGGCTGGCGGGGCGCCCCGCACGAGACCAGCTGACCATGTAATAGCACATGCGTTCGGAGAACTCCGGGCGGGTGACGTCACATGGCACCCGGGAAACCTCGGTATCGTCGTCCCGTGCTTGAGGAGATGCGGATACGGTCGCTCGGGGTCATCGACGACGCGGTGGTCGAGCTGTCGCCCGGTTTCACCGCGGTGACCGGCGAGACCGGCGCGGGCAAGACGATGGTCGTCACCAGCCTCGGGCTGCTGCTCGGCGGCCGCGCCGACCCGGCCCTGGTGCGGATCGGGGCCAAGGCGGCGGTCGTGGAGGGGCGCGTCGTGCTGCGCCCCGACGCGCCCGCCGCGCTGCGCGCGCAGGAGGCGGGCGCCGAGCTCGACGAGGGCGCCCTGCTGATCAGCCGGACGGTGTCCGCCGAGGGGCGTTCGCGCGCCCACGTCGGCGGCCGCTCCGTCCCCGTGGGCCTGCTCGGCGAGCTCGCCGACGACCTCGTCGCCGTCCACGGACAGACCGACCAGCAGGGGCTGCTGAGGCCCGCCCGGCAGCGGCAGGCCCTCGACCGGTACGCCGGGGACGCGGTCGCCGTCCCCCTGGAGAAGTACGCGGGCGCCTACCGGCGGCTGCGGGCCGTCGCCGTCGAGCTGGACGAGATCACCACCCGGGCCCGGGAACGCGCCCAGGAGGCGGACCTGCTGCGGTTCGGCCTCGACGAGATCGCCGCCCTGGAACCCCTGCCCGGCGAGGACGCCGAGCTGGCCGCGGAGGCGGAGCGGCTCGGGCACGCCGAATCGCTGGCCTCCGCCGCGCAGGCGGCGCACGGGGCGCTCGCCGGGGACGTGGAGGACCCGGAGGGCGTCGACGCCAACACCCTCGTCGCCGGTGCCCACCGCGCCCTGGAATCCGTACGCTCCCACGACCCGGTGCTCGGCGGTCTCGCGGACCGGATCGCGGAGCTCGGGATCCTGCTGGCCGACGTGGCCGGGGAACTCGCCGGGTACGCCGGCGACCTCGACGCCGACCCGCTGCGGCTCGCCGCCGTGGAGGAGCGGCGGGCGGCGCTGACCCAGCTGGTGCGCAAGTACGGGGACGCCGACGGCGGACTGGGAGCCGTACTGGAGTGGGCCGAGCGGGGATCGAAGCGGCTGCTGGAACTGGACGGCGACGACGAGCGGATCGGCGAGCTCACCGCCGAACGCGACGGGCTGCGCGGCGAACTCTCCGCCCTGGCCCAGGCCCTGACGGACGCCCGGACGGAGGCCGCCGCGCGGTTCGCCGCCGACGTGACCGCCGAGCTCGCCTCCCTCGCCATGCCGCACGCGCGGGTGACCTTCGACATCCGCCAGACCGAGGACGCCGACGGCGTCGAGGTCGGCGGGCGCCCGGTCGCCTACGGGCCCTCGGGCGCGGACGAGGTCGAACTGCTGCTGGCGCCGCACCCCGGCGCCCAGCCGCGGCCGATCGCCAAGGGCGCCTCGGGCGGTGAGCTGTCGCGGGTCATGCTGGCGGTGGAGGTCGTCTTCGCCGGCTCCGACCCGGTGCCCACGTACCTCTTCGACGAGGTCGACGCGGGCGTCGGCGGCAAGGCGGCCGTCGAGGTCGGGCGACGGCTGGCGAAGCTGGCCAGGTCCGCCCAGGTCGTCGTCGTCACCCACCTCCCGCAGGTGGCGGCCTTCGCGGACCGCCAGCTGCTCGTGGAGAAGACCGTCGACGGATCGGTGACCCGCTCCGGCGTGACCGTCCTGGAGGGCGAGGACCGCATCCGCGAACTGTCGCGGATGCTCGCCGGCCAGGAGGACTCGCAGACGGCCCGGGCCCATGCGGAGGAACTCCTGGAGGCGGCGCGCGCGGACGCCTGAGCGAGCGCGCGCCCGCACGGGGACGGATGCCGACGGGGGCCGGGAACGCAGGGCGTTCCGGGCCCCCGTCGGCGTCCGAAAGGGCATCGGGATGACGCGAAACTAGCCCGTGTGGGTGAGGCTGGGGGGCGCACGACGGTATCCCGCACGGGATCCGCACCCGTATGGTCCCGGAACGCGCGTGCGGACTGGCATCCTGGGCGACGTCTCTGACCCCTCACCCTGGAGCTTCGGCCCGTGAGCAGCTCCCCGGTCTCCCTTCCGGTCCCCGCACAGCCGTACGGGCGGCCCCCGCTGCGTACCGTCCAGGTCCTCGGCGCCGCCGGTGCGGGCAGCTGCGCGCACGTGCGGTCCCTCGCGACCGGGCTCGCCGCCCGGGGCGTGCGGGTGACCGTGTGCGCCCCCGTCGCGGCCGAAGGCGAGTACGACTTCACCGGCGCGGGCGCGCAGTTCACCCCGGACGCGGTGAGCGCCCTGCGGGCCGCCTGCGCCGGGGCCGACGTGGTGCACGCGCACGGCCTGCGGGCCGGGATGCGGGCCGCGCTGGCGCTGAGCGGCGGCGGGCGGCGGGTACCGCTCGTGGTGACCTGGCACGGGGGCGCCCCGGAGCCCGCGGGCGCGCTCGGGCGGCTGAGCCGGCTGCTGGAGCGGCGCGTGGCACGGGCCGCCGCCGTGGTGCTGGGCGCCTCCACCGACCAGGTCGACCTGGCGCGGCGGCGCGGGGCCCGCGACGCCCGGCTGGCGGCCCCGGCCGTACCCGTCCCGGCGCCCGTCTCCCCCGCCCCCGGCGGGGAACCGGCCGCGGAGGCCGGCAAGACGCGGGCGGAACTGGGCGCCGTGGAGCGGCCCTTGGTGATCGCCGTGGGCAGTCTCGTGGCACGCCGCGGCTACTCCCTGCTGCTCGACGCGGCCCGCGCCTGGCGGGTGCTGGATCCGCTCCCGCTGCTGGTGATCGCGGGGGAGGGGCCGCTGCGGGCCGAACTCGCCCGGCGGATCGAGGCGGAGGGCCTCCCCGTACGGCTGCTGGGCCGGCGCCGGGACGCGGACCGGCTGCTGGCCGCGGCCGACGTGGCGGTGCTGCCGAGCCGCTGGGAGGGCCGCTCGCTACTGGCCCAGGAGGCGCTGCGGGCCGGGGTGGCCCTGGTGGCCACGGAGGTCGGCGGGGTCCCGGAACTGGTGGGCGACGCGGCGGTCCTCGTCCCGTACGGGGACCCTGGCGCCCTGGCCGGCGCGGTGGCCGGCCTCCTCCACGACCCGGACCGCCGCGCGGCCCTCGCCATCGCCGGCCGCGCCCAGGCCGCGACCTGGCCCTCGGAGGACGACACGGTGGCCCAGGTCCTCTCGGTCTACGACGAACTGATGGAACGCCACCGCCCCTGACCCACCCATGGGTGCTCCGCAAGGCGCCCTCTCCGCCCTTCGGAGCGGGTACCGGCCCCGGACGACCTCCTGACGCCGATCCGAGCGAAGCGCGTAGCGATCTGCCGCGAACGGCGGCCCCCGACTCGGTACGACGTCGGCCCGGAGGCCGCTCCCGCCGCCTTTCCCCCCGACAGCCCGCCGGATCGCTGAGGGAGCCGCTCCTCGGGCTCTGGACCGTGCCGTTCTTTTGGGGGTTTCCCGCCAGTCCTTGTCTTTCCGGGGCGGGCCGGTCTGTCAAGGGTGGCCGAAGGCCATCGCGTAGCGACGCGACGAAGGAGCGCCCTTGACGGGCCGGCCCGACGCGGAAGGACGATGGGACTGACGGGAAACCCCCAAACCCTCCCTGAGCCCGCCCCGCCGGGACCCGCCCCCCACCCACCGCCCCGCACCCGGGGAGGCGGGTGGGCAGACGCCGCCCGGCCGGGACCAGTCGAGGGGGAGATGGCGGGCCCGCACCACGCCCCCGCCCCCCGCCCCCTCAGGAAGGCGTCGCGTGCCGCCGTGCCCGGAGGGCCAGGCTCAGGGAGAGGACCGTCTCCGGGTCGTCGAGATCGGTGCCCAGCAGCTCCGAGATGCGGGCCAGGCGGTTGTACAGGGTCTGGCGGTTCAGGTGGAGCTCCCGGGCCGTCTCCGCCTTGCGGCCCGCGTGGGCCAGGTAGGTCTCCAGGGTGGGCAGCAGGGGCGGCCGCGAGTTCGCGTCGTGGACCCGCAGCGCGCCGATCGCCCGGTCCACGAACGCCGCCAGGTCGGGGTGCTCGCGCAGCCGCCACAGCAGCAGGTCGATGTCGAGGCGCCGGGCGTCGTACCAGGGGCGGGCCGGCAGCCCGTGCGCGGCCGTGGCCGTCTCGGCGGCGTGCCGCAGCCCGGCCGAGGCCGCCGCCCAGCTGCCCGAGACACCGACGACCACCGCCGGCGGGGCCCCGGCCCGGTCGAGGCCGGCCCGTTCCACCCCGGCCCGCAGCGCGGCCGCGACCCGGTCGGCGACCGCCGCGCGTTCCGACTCGGCGCGCAGCGAGACCAGCAGCGGGACCCGCCCCTCCACCGGGCGGACGCCCAGCAGCACCGGGACCCCGACCGACGAGAGCTCCTCCAGCACCGCCCGGGCCAGCACGGCCCAGTTCCCCGAGGCCCCGAGGTCCGAGGACAGCCGCATCACGATCGGCAGCAGCGGCCCCGTGCCGGGCCGGAAGCCCAGGACCCGGGCCTGCGCCGGGGCGTCCTCCGCCGAGATGCGGCCCTCCGCCAGGTCCGTCAGGAAGTCGCCCCGGCCGCGTGCGGCCAGCTCCTCCTCCTGCCGGGCCTGCATGAGGACGACCGCCAGGACCCCGGCCGTGCGCTCCGCCGCCATCCGGTGGACCGGCAGCAGCGGCGCCGACACCCCGGCCAGGACGACCCGGGCCCGCACCGACCCCGTGCCGGGGCCGCCGCCGGGCACGTCGACCACGACCGCGGTCGCCGAGGGTTCGGCCGCGCGCTGGCCGCGCAGGCCCTCCCACACCTGGAGGGGGTCGGCGGCGGCGTCCCCGGCCCCCGGCCCGGCCGCGTACAGCAGCTGGCCGTCCGCGGTCTCCAGGAAGACGGGGTTCGCGGTGAAATCTGCCAGGACGCGCAGCACCTGCGGGATCCCGCCGCCCCCCAGCAGGGCCTCGGTGCAGCGCCGGTGGACCTCCTCGGCCCGCTGGAGCAGCGCGTAGTGCCCGTTGACGATCTCGGTGTGGACCTCTTCGGTGACGGCCACGAAGGGGACCTCGCGGTGCAGCTGCACCAGCGGGAGTCCCGCGGCCTTCGCGGTCTCCACGATGGTGGCCGGCAGCCGCGTGAACCGCGGGCCGAGTTCCACCACCAGCGCGGCGATGCCCCGGTCCGCGAGACGGCGTACGAAGGCGCGCTGTTCGGCGGGCCGGGTGCCCAGCCCCAGGCCGGTGGTCAGCAGCAGCTCCCCGCCCTTGAGCAGCGAGGCGATGTTGGGGACCTCCCCGGCGTGCACCCAGCGGACGGTCCGGCCCAGCCGGTCGGCGCAGGCCACCACCTCCGGAAGACCGCCGCGCAGTCCCGGCAGCTCCAGTGCCCGCTGAACCGTGATCCCGCCCTGGTTGTCCATATCGCGGACGCTACCAAAGGGTCACGCGGGCCTGATGTTGTGGTTGAAGCGGAAGACGTTGTCGGGGTCGTAGTGCCGCTTCACCGCGCCGAGGCGCCGCAGGTTCTCCTCGCCGAGCCCGGCGGCCACCCGCTCCTCGCCCTCGTCGCCGAGGAAGTTGAGGTAGACCGCCCCGCTGCTCCAGGGCCGTACGTCGGCCCGTACGTCCTTCACCCACCGCCTGCACCGCTCGTCGTCGGCCGGGTCCTCCCAGATGGCGAACGGGTGCACCGCCCACGGCGAGTCCCGGTACGGCACCGGGAACCCGTCCGGCGCCTCGGCGATGGCCCCGCCCAGCGGGAACAGGATGTGCTGGGTGCCGGTGGGGACCGGCATGGAACCCGCCCGGGAGCAGAAGACGTCCACCGCCTCGTCGGGCAGGCCCGTCAGGTACTCGGCGGACCAGTAGTTCCGCAGGCCCGGAGGGTCGTCGAGCATGCACTGGAGGTCGGCGTACGGGATGGCCGTGACGACCTCGGCCTCGTGCGGCACCGCCAGCAGGGGCGCGGCGAGCCGGCGCATGGCCTCCTCCGGGCCGGCGTACGTCAGCAGGACCGCGCACAGCAGGCTGCCGACCAGGTGGGGCGGGACGAACGGTTCGGGAGGGGCGGTCAGGAAGATCACGCCGCCGCTCGCCTCGCGCGGCCCGGACGCGATGAGCTCCCGGTACAGGCCCGTGACCTCGGCGCCCCGTTCGGGCGCGTACAGCAGCATCGCGATCGACATCGCGGGCAGCTCGTGCAGCCGCAGGGTCAGCGAGGTGACCACCCCGAAGTTGCCGCCGCCGCCGTGCAGCGCCCAGAACAGCTCCGGGTGGTCGGCGGCGGTCGCCGTCACGCACGTGCCGTCGGCGGTGACCACGTCCGCCCCGACGAGGTTGTCCACCGCCAGCCCGAACGCCCGGTCCAGCCAGCCCGAGCCCCCGCCGAGCACGAACCCGCCGACGCCGGTGGTGGAGGCCCGGCCGCCGGTGGTGGCGAGGTCGTACGGCTGGCAGGCCCGGTCCAGATGGCTCATGGTGGCGCCGCCGCCGACCCGGACGGCCTTCGCCGCCGGATGCACCGTCACCTCGTGCATCCGGCGCAGGTCCACGACCAGCGCCCCGTCGCCCAGGGCCATGCCGGCCACGCTGTGGCCGCCGCCGCGGACCGCGACCGGCAGGTCCAGCTCGCGGGCGAAGCGGACCGCCGTGACCACGTCCGCCTCGTCCTCGCACTGGGCGATGACGGCCGGACGCCGGTCGATCATGCCGTTGAACACCCTGCGGACCTCGTCGTACCCGCCGTCGTCCGGGGTGAAGACCGCGCCGGCCAGGTCCTCGCGGAGCGCGGCAAGAGCCGTGCCCGCCTTCGAGAGGGGTGCCATGGCCACCCCCCCTTCCCGAGAGGGGCGTTGGACCCTTCCAGACTAGGCGGGCACGTCCGGGGCCGCGCGTCAGCCCCCGTAGGCCCCGCTCGCCGTCAGCCGCAGGGCCGTGTCGATCAGCGGGACGTGGCTGAAGGCCTGCGGGAAGTTCCCGACCTGGCGCTGGAGCTTGGGGTCCCACTCCTCGGCGAGCAGTCCCAGGTCGTTGCGCAGGGCCAGCAGCTTCTCGAACAGGCGGCGGGCCTCGTCGACCCGGCCGATCATCGCCAGGTCGTCCGCCATCCAGAACGAGCAGGCGAGGAAGGCGCCCTCGTCCCCCTCCAGGCCGTCGACACCGGCCTCCTCACCGGCGGTCGGGTAGCGCAGGATGAAGCCGTCCGGGGTGGAGAGCTCGCGCTGGATCGCCTCGATCGTGCCGATGACCCGCTTGTCGTCCGGCGGCAGGAAGCCCATCTGCGGGATCAGCAGCAGCGAGGCGTCCAGCTCCCGCGAGCCGTAGGACTGGGTGAAGGTGTTGCGTTCCGGGTCGTAGCCCTTCTCGCAGACGTCAGCGTGGATCTCGTCGCGCAGATCGCGCCAGCGCTCCAGCGGTCCGTCCGCGTCCCCGCTCTCGATCAGCTTGATCGTGCGGTCCACCGCCACCCACGCCATCACCTTCGAGTGCACGAAGTGGCGGCGCGGGCCGCGCACCTCCCAGATGCCCTCGTCCGGCTCGTTCCAGTGGACCTCCAGGTAGCGGATCAGCTTCAGCTGGAGGACCGAGGCGTAGTCGTTGCGGGCCAGGCCGGTCATGTGGCCCAGGTGCAGGGCCTCGGTGACCTCGCCGTACACGTCCAGCTGCAGCTGGTGCGCGGCGCCGTTGCCGACGCGTACGGGGGCCGAGTTCTCGTACCCGGGCAGCCAGTCCAGCTCGGTCTCGCCCAGCTCCCGCTCGCCCGCGATCCCGTACATGATCTGCAGGTTCTCCGGGTCGCCGGCCACCGCGCGCAGCAGCCAGTCCCGCCAGGCCGAGGCCTCCCCGCGGTAGCCGGTGCGCAGCAGCGAGGACAGGGTGATCGCCGCGTCGCGCAGCCAGGTGTAGCGGTAGTCCCAGTTGCGGCTGCCGCCGATCTCCTCCGGGAGGGAGGTGGTCGGCGCGGCGACGATCCCGCCCGTGGGGGCGTACGTCAGCGCCTTGAGGGTGATCAGGGAGCGGATCACGGCCTCCCGGTAGGGGCCGTGGTACGTGCAGTGGTAGACCCACTCCCGCCAGAAGTCGCTGGTGGCCTCCAGGGCCGCCTCGGCGTCGGGCGTCTCCGGGGCCCCCTTGTGGGAGGGCTGCCAGCTGATGGCGAAGGCCACCCGGTCGCCGGGGCCGACGGTGAAGTCGGAGTACGTCGTCAGGTTCTTGCCGTACGTCTCCGTACCGGAGTCCAGCCACACGGAATCGGGTCCGGCGACGGCCACGGTGCGCCCGTCGACCTTGTGCACCCAGGGCACGACCCGGCCGTAGCTGAAGCGCATCCGCAGGGCCGAACGCATCGGGACGCGTCCGCTGACCCCCTCCACGATGCGGATCAGCTGCGGCGCGTGGTCCTCGCGGGGCGGCATGAAGTCGATGACGCGGACGGTCCCCCGGGGGGTGTCCCACTCCGACTCCAGCACCAGCGAGTCACCCCGGTAGCGGCGGCGGTGGGCCCGCGGGGGCTCCGTGCCCGGCGCGAAGGCCGGGCCGATGCGCCAGAACCCGTGTTCCTCGGTGCCCAGAAGGCTCGCGAAGACGGCATGGGAGTCGAAGCGTGGCAGGCACAGCCAGTCCACCGCCCCGTCCCGGCAGACCAGCGCCGCGGTCTGCATGTCCCCGATCAGTGCGTAATCCTCGATGCGCCCGGACACGTTGCTCTCCAGTCGAACGGCCACGTCCGCCCCGTAGGGCGCTTGCAATGCGCTGTTGCGCGGTCTCCTGTGCGCAGGGATCCCCGCGTTGAGCCCTAGATTGCCGGAAGTGGCGCGGTTACGCCGTTTGCCGGGCTGCTCGGCGGCGATGTGCAGCGGTATCCGAGCAGGGTATGACGGCACCCTAGTGATCTCCTGAAGTCTTGGGACAATGTGACTCGGCTGAACGGGTGAGCTGGGGTAATGCGCAGGTCAGGGCGGTCGTGAGGCGGTAATGGGGGCACCGTGGGCGGTGCTCGCGCCGCGCGCCCGGAGGCAGACCCGTCGAGGCGCTGATAGGCTGGTACCCCGTGGACCGGTGGTCTGCCTGTGCGAATCAGGAGCCCCGAAACCGCAGCTTCGGCGCCCCCTGAGACCCTCCCGGGATCTCCGCGGAACGGCGTCGGACGCACCTCACCTCGCGACCACGGGAGCCCCCTCTTGGCGATGCCGCCCAAATCCATGACGACCAAGCACATCTTCGTCACCGGGGGTGTCGCTTCGTCCCTCGGCAAGGGGCTGACGGCCTCCAGCCTGGGTGCGCTGCTGAAGGCGCGCGGCCTGCGGGTCACGATGCAGAAGCTCGACCCGTACCTGAACGTCGACCCCGGCACGATGAACCCGTTCCAGCACGGCGAGGTGTTCGTCACCAACGACGGCGCCGAGACCGACCTGGACATCGGCCACTACGAGCGCTTCCTCGACGTCGACCTCGACGGTTCGGCCAACGTCACCACCGGCCAGGTCTACTCGCAGGTCATCGCCAAGGAGCGGCGCGGCGAGTACCTCGGTGACACCGTGCAGGTCATCCCGCACATCACCAACGAGATCAAGCACCGCATCCGCCGCATGGCGACCGCGGACGTCGACGTGGTCATCACCGAGGTCGGCGGAACCGTCGGCGACATCGAGTCGCTGCCGTTCCTGGAGACCGTCCGCCAGGTCCGCCACGAGGTCGGCCGCGACAACGTCTTCGTCGTGCACATCTCGCTGCTGCCCTACATCGGCCCGTCCGGCGAGCTGAAGACCAAGCCCACCCAGCACTCGGTCGCGGCCCTGCGCAACATCGGCATCCAGCCCGACGCCATCGTGCTGCGCGCCGACCGCGAGGTCCCGATCTCGATCAAGCGCAAGATCTCGCTGATGTGCGACGTCGACGAGGCGGCCGTGGTCGCCGCGATCGACGCCAAGTCGATCTACGACATCCCCAAGGTGCTGCACACCGAGGGCCTGGACGCGTACGTCGTGCGCAAGCTCGACCTGCCGTTCCGCGACGTCAACTGGACGGTGTGGGAGGACCTGCTGGACCGGGTCCACAACCCCGACCACGAGGTCAAGGTCGCGCTCGTCGGCAAGTACATCGACCTGCCCGACGCCTACCTGTCGGTGACCGAGGCGCTGCGCGCCGGCGGTTTCGCCAACCGGGCCCGCGTCCAGATCAAGTGGGTCGCCTCCGACGACTGCAAGACCCCGGCCGGCGCGGCGGCGGTCCTCGGCGACGTGGACGCGATCTGCGTCCCCGGCGGCTTCGGCGACCGCGGTGTCAACGGCAAGGTCGGCGCGATCACCTACGCCCGCGAGAACAGGATCCCGCTGCTCGGCCTGTGCCTGGGCCTGCAGTGCGTGGTCATCGAGGCCGCGCGCAACCTGGCGGGCATCGAGGAGGCTAACTCCACCGAGTTCGACGCCTCCACCCCGCACCCGGTCATCTCGACCATGGAGGAGCAGCTGGCCTTCGTCGAGGGCGCGGGCGACCTGGGCGGCACCATGCGTCTGGGCATGTACACGGCCAAGCTGGCCGAGGGCTCCATTGTGCGCGAGGTCTACGGCGACGCGTACGTCGACGAGCGCCACCGCCACCGCTACGAGGTCAACAACGCCTACCGCGGCGAGCTGGAGAAGAAGGCCGGCCTGGTCTTCTCCGGCACCTCCCCGGACAACAAGCTCGTCGAGTACGTCGAGTACCCGCGCGAGGTCCACCCCTACCTGGTGGCCACCCAGGCCCACCCGGAGCTCCGCTCCCGCCCGACCCGGCCGCACCCGCTCTTCGCGGGCCTGGTCAAGGCCGCCGTGGAGCGCCAGCAGTCGGGCAAGTGACCCGAGCGCCCGAGCGCATAACGTAGACGGCCGGGGTACGGAGATCCGTACCCCGGCTTTCGCGCGTCGTGGGAGGACATTCGGCATGGGCATCGCCATCAAGGACACGTCGGAGACCTGGGAGACACTGTCCACCCGGCGGCCGTTCCAGGGGGCCAAGACGGCGGTGGACTCCGACGAGGTCCGCATGCCCGACGGATCGGTCGCGCGCCGCGACTACCAGGTGCACCCCGGCTCGGTGTGCGTGCTGGCGCTGGACGAGGAGGGCCGGGCGCTGGTCATCCGCCAGTACCGCCACCCGGTGCGCCACCGCCTGTGGGAACTGCCCGCGGGCCTGCTGGACGTCCCCGGCGAGAACCCGCTGCACGCGGCGCAGCGGGAGCTGTACGAGGAGGCGCACGTCAAGGCGGAGGACTGGCGGGTGCTGACCGACTTCTTCGCCTCGCCCGGCGGCTCCGACGAGGCGATCCGGATCTTCGTGGCCCGGGGGGTCGCGGAGGCGGAGGGGGAGCGGTACGAGGAGTCCTCCTCGGAGGAGGCCGACATGGAGGTCGCCTGGGTGCCGCTCGCGGACCTGGTCCGGGGGATCCTGGCGGGCGAGCTCGGCAATCCGGGACTGGTGACGGGGGTCCTCGCGGCCTCCGCCGCCCTGGCCGGCGAGGGCGGCCTGGACGCCCTGCGCCCGGCCCTGTCCCCGTGGCCGGCCCGCCCTTATACGGCGTAGCCGGCGCCTCCCCGCGCCGACCGCGCGGCCGCCGTCCCGCCCCCGTACGGGCCGACCCGCGCCGGGATCCGGCCGCCACAAAGGGGCAGGTCGGAAAATAGGCCCATCCGCTGATCCGATCGGGCGATCTGTCAGCCGCGCTCCCCACGGGTCGTCGCTCTGCGTGAACTACGCTCGCAACCCGAAGGCAGGGAGAGGAGCGGATCCGTGGCGGATTTCGTCGGGCGGCGGCGTGAGCTCAAGGAGCTGCGCGAGGACATCGCACGGACCGGGCTCGACACCCTCTCGGGCCGCAAGGCCAAGGCGCCCCGCGCGCGGGTGCTGCTCGTCGCGGGGCGGCCCGGGTCCGGGAGGACGGCCCTCGCCGAGGCGTTCGTGCGCGAGGTCGCCCCCCAGTACCCCGACGGTCTGCTCCGGGTGCGGCTCACCACCCCCGGCGGGGAGACCGTCGCCACCGAGCGGGCGGTGCGGACCCTGCTGGAGGGGCTCGGACACGCCACCCCGCCCGGGGCCTGCGAGGACGATCTGAGCGCGGTCCTGCGGGCGGCGCTCGCCGGGCGGCGGGTGATCCTGCTCGTCGACGACGCCGCCGACCCGCACCAGGTCGACGCCCTGCTCCCGGACACCCCCGAGTGCCTGGTGGTCGTCACCGCCGAAGGGCCGCTCACGGGGATCCCGGACGTCCGCCCCTGCACCCTGGGCGGCCTGGAGACCCCCTCCGCGGTCGAACTGCTCTCCCGGCTCATCGGGGACACCCGCATCACCGTCGACCCGCGCGCCGCCGAGGGCCTCGCCGAGGAGTGCGGCGGGCAGCCCGCCGCGCTGGCCCTCGCCGGGGGCTGGCTCGCCGCGCACCCCAAGGCCGCCGTCGCCGACGTGGCCAAGCAGCTCCACGACATGCCCGCCGGCGCCGCCGGCCCGCTGGCCCGTTCCTTCCGGCTGGTCTACGAGTCCCTTCCGCAGCCCGCCCAGCGCACCCTGCGGCTGCTGCCGCTCGCGCCGGCCGGGATCCTCGACTCGCACACCGCCTCGGCCCTCGCCGGCTGCTCGGTGGCCGCGGCGCAGTCCACCCTGGAGGACTTCGCCGGGCTGGGCCTCGTACGGCACGCACCCGACGGCCTGTTCCTGCTGCCCGGCTGCCTCGCACCGCTGATCCAGGCCCTGCTGGAGGCCAAGGAGCGCCCCGCCGAGGTGCAGCTGGCCCGGGCCCGGATGCTGGAGCGGACCGTACGGCTGCTGACCTCCTGCCGGGCCACCGCCGAGGAGGACGAGGACCTGCTGCACGAGCGCCCCGACGGGCTGCCGCGCGCCCTGCGCTTCCCCGACCGGCGCTCCGCGGCCACCTGGCTGGACACCCGGCTGCCCGCGCTGACCGCCGCCGCCCACCTGGCGGTGGCCGACGGCGGACTGGACACGCTGGCCCGCAGGCTGGTCGCCGCGCTGGTGCGGGCGCTGGCCGAGCACCGCGGTACGGGGGCCGCCGCCCCCGAGCTCTACGGCCTGCACCGGCTGGTCCTGGACGTGGCCGAGCGGCGCGGCCTGCACCGGGAGCGGGCCGCCGCGCTGCTGAACCTGGCCGATCTGGACGCGGAGACCGGGCGCACCGAGGAGGCCCTGGAGCGGTACCGGTCCGCGCTGGACGCGGGAAAGGCCGCGGCCGACCCGTACGCGACGGGCCGCGCGATGGAATCCGTAGGCGGCGCGTACATGGAGCTGGCGGACTGGCCGCGGGCCTCCGACTGGTTCGGCCGGGCCCTGTCCCACGCCCTCGCGCGCGGGGAGCGCGCGGACGAGGCCAGGCTGTACGGGCGGCTCGGCAACGTGCACACCTACGCCGGCCGCTACGGGGAGGCGCTGCGCAGCTGGCGGGCGGCCGCCGCGGGGTACCGCAGGCTGGCCGATGTCCCGGGCCAGGCAAAGGCGTTGAGCGAGATGGCGCGGGTCCAGGAGTACGCCGGACGGCCCTCGGAATCGCTGCACACCTGCCGCGACGCGATCGAGCTCGCGCGCCGGGCCGGGGACCTGCGACTTCAGGCCGCGCTCCAGGTACGGCTGGCCGACACGCTGGACCGGCTGGGCGACCCGGCGGCCGCGAGGCTGCACCGGTCCGCGGCCGACAGATTGCTGGGAGATGACCCCGCAGCCTGCGAAATCCGTAGTGCTTCCGACTGAGATTATTGGTTTGCAAGGCTAGACAGCGACTCATCCTTCATTAGACTGGGTTCACCGCGGCTTCCCGTGGTGCATCCCGTTGCGCGTTCTTGTGGGCGGGTATGTATGGAAGTGACCCGTAAAATCCCCTGAGCCAAGGACCGTGATCGACGATGAAGGTCGGCATCCCCCGCGAGGTCAAGAACAACGAGTTCCGGGTCGCCATCACGCCCGCCGGCGTGCATGAGCTGGTCCGCAACGGCCACCAGGTCTTCATCGAGCAGAACGCCGGTGTGGGTTCCTCGATCACGGACGCCGAGTACGTCTCGGCCGGCGCCGAGATCCTCGGTACCGCCGACGAGGTCTGGGCGACCGCTGACCTGCTGCTGAAGGTCAAGGAGCCCATCGCGGAGGAGTACCACCGCCTCCGCAAGGACCAGACGCTCTTCACCTACCTGCACCTCGCGGCCTCCCGCGAGTGCACGGACGCCCTGCTGGAGTCCGGCACCACCGCCATCGCGTACGAGACGGTCGAGACGGCGAACCGCGCCCTCCCGCTGCTCGCCCCGATGTCCGAGGTCGCGGGCCGCCTGGCCCCGCAGGTCGGCGCCTACCACCTGATGCGCTCGGCCGGCGGCCGCGGCGTCCTCCCCGGCGGCGTCCCCGGCACCCACGCCGGCGAGTGCGTGGTCATCGGCGGCGGCGTCTCCGGCTGGAACGCCGCGCAGATCGCCATCGGCATGGGCTTCCACGTGACCCTGCTGGACCGCGACATCAACAAGCTCCGCGAGGCCGACAAGATCTTCGGCACGAAGATCAAGACGATCGTCTCCAACGCCTACGAGCTGGAGAAGGCCGTCGTCGAGGCCGACCTCGTCATCGGCGCGGTGCTGATCCCGGGTGCGAAGGCCCCGAAGCTGGTCACCAACGAGCTCGTCGCCAAGATGAAGCCCGGAAGTGTCCTTGTCGACATTGCGATCGACCAGGGCGGCTGCTTCGAGGACTCCCGCGCGACCACCCACGCCGAGCCGACCTTCCAGGTCCACAACTCGGTCTTCTACTGCGTCGCCAACATGCCGGGCGCGGTCCCGAACACCTCCACCTACGCGCTGACGAACGCGACCCTGCCCTACATCGTGCAGCTCGCGAACCTCGGCTGGGTCGAGGCGCTGCGTCGTGACCCGGCGCTCGCGCTGGGCCTCAACACCCATGACGGCCAGGTCGTTTACGGTCCGGTCGCCGAGGCCCACGGCCTGCAGACCCTTGAGCTGAGCACGCTGCTCGGCTGAATCGTCAACGACTGACGTCAATCTCACGTCTCCGGCCGGACCTTGCTCGCAAGGTCCGGCCGGAGGCGTTTGCGGGGCCCCCGGAGACCCGGCTCAACTCGCCTCGAACGTAACCCTTTAACCCTTTCGCACACCCGCGAAACTTCGCAGCGACAGCTCGCACGCCCTTGACAGAGTGGTGTTCGGTTGCCGACACATCGTGCCGGGTCCGGTGGATTGTGTTGCCGCTGGGCGGTGACACGCCATAGAGTCGCCAACCGTCGGCATGGTGCAACGCTGACCTATCGATAAGTGTCCTGGTCACGTCCGAGGAGGTAAGACGACTTGTGAATGAGTCGACATTTGCTCCTGGGGGTGGTCGAGCAACCGTGCCCGAGCGGGGCCAGGGTCCTGCCGGGCTCGAAGCTGTCGGCTCCGTCGCAGTCCGCACCTTCGCAAACCACCAGCACATGACGACGCCCCAAAAGAGCATGGACGGCCTAGACGTGAACTCCAGGGCCGGCGACCTGAGCGGCGCAAAGCCCACTGGTTTCGCCGACTACGACAACGTGCCCGAAGGGCACTTCTACGACCCCGACGCGGAGTACGAACCGGACCCCGAGTACGCGGCCACCCTCGCCCCCGACGCTGCCCGCCAGCGCCGTGAGCGGATCGGCCCGACCGGACGCCCGCTGCCGTACTTCCCGATCCCGGGTCCGCTGACCGATCACGGTCCCGCGAAGATCATCGCGATGTGCAACCAGAAGGGCGGCGTGGGAAAGACCACGTCGACCATCAACCTGGGTGCCGCGCTCGCCGAGTACGGGCGCCGCGTGCTGCTCGTCGACTTCGACCCGCAGGGCGCGCTGTCCGTGGGTCTCGGCGTGAACCCGATGGAACTCGACCTGACGGTCTACAACCTGCTCATGGAGCGGGGCATGTCGGCCGACGAGGTGCTGCTCAAGACGGCGGTCCCCAACATGGACCTGCTGCCGAGCAACATCGACCTGTCCGCCGCCGAAGTCCAGTTGGTCAGCGAGGTCGCGCGCGAGTCGACGCTCCAGCGGGCGCTCAAGCCCCTGATGGCCGACTACGACTACATCGTGATCGACTGTCAGCCCTCGCTCGGCCTGCTGACCGTGAACGCCCTGACGGCGGCTCACAAGGTCATCGTGCCGCTGGAATGCGAGTTCTTCGCCCTCCGCGGTGTCGCGCTGCTGACCGAGACGATCGAGAAGGTGCAGGAGCGGCTCAACCCGGAGCTGGAGCTCGACGGCATCCTCGCCACGATGTACGACTCCCGTACGGTGCACAGCCGCGAGGTGCTCGCGCGCGTCGTCGAGGCCTTCGACGACCACGTCTACCACACGGTCATCGGCCGCACGGTGCGCTTCCCGGAGACCACGGTCGCCGGTGAGCCGATCACCACGTACGCCTCCAACTCCGTCGGCGCCGCCGCCTACCGCCAGCTGGCCAGGGAGGTGCTCGCCCGGTGTCCCGCCGAGTGAGTCTGCCCGGAGCGGACGAACTGTTCCGTACGACCGGGGGGATGGCCCTCCAGTCGTCCTCGCCGCGGCGGGGCGCCGAGGAGGCGTCCGCGGCCGGAGGGACGGAGCACGCGGCACCGGCGGACGGCACGACGAGGACGACGGGCGACGGACGCGGCGGCCGGGAGGCCGGCGATCCGGCGGTGGGCGCGCAGCGCAGGCCGCAGGAAGGTTCTGCCACCGCGGCCGGGGCGTCCTCGCCCCGGCCCGGCAAGGGGCAGGGCCGGGGGGCGAACCGGCGGCCCAGCGGGCGCGAACGGCACGACGAGAAGATCACGGTCTACGTCTCCGCCGAGGAGCTCATGGACCTGGAGCACGCCCGGCTGGTGCTGCGCGGGGAGCACGGGCTCGCCGTCGACCGGGGGCGCATCGTGCGCGAGGCGGTGGCGGTGGTCCTCGCGGACCTGGAGTCCCGCGGCGACGCGAGCATCCTGGTCCGCCGCCTGCGCGGCCGCTGACCGCCCGCGGCGCTGCCGGTACCGCCCGGCCGCCCGGTGTTCCCGACCCGGGATTCCGGGTGGCCCGGCTGACAGCGGCCGTCCGGCCGCTCCGCCCCGACGGTGTCCCGTCCCGTCGGCCGGCCCGGGGCCGGACGCCCTCCGGGGCGGTCGGCGATCCACCCCGCACTCCGGCGGCCCCCCTCGGGACAGGCACCTCCGCGAACCTCCGGGGCGCGGGCGCGCCCGCAGATCCGCCCCCGACGGGCGTGTCCCGTAGATCCGCCCCGGACGGGCGTGTCCCGTAGATCCGCCCCGGACGGGCGTGTCCCGTAGATCCGCCCCGGACGGGCGTGTCCCGTACATCCGCCCCGGACGGGCGTGTCCCGTACATCCGCCCCGGACGGCGTGTCCCGTACATCCGCTCTGACGGGCGTTTCCCGTACATCCGCCCCGGACGGCGTGTCCCGTACATCCGCTCTGACGGGCGTGACCCGCACATCCGCCCCGGACGGGCGTGACCCGTACATCCGCCCCGGACGGGCGTGACCCGTACATCCGCCCCGGACGGGCGTGACCCGTACATCCGCCCCGACGGGCGTGACCTGTACACCCGCCCGTGCCCGGCGTGACCCGGGATCCGTCCGCTCGGACCCGGCCTAACCGTGGATCCGCCCGGACAGGGCCTAGGCTGCTCGTGGCCGTCCGGCCGTCCTCCGTACCACCCTGGACCGCGATGCCCCCCAACCACCCCGCCGCCCGCCCCGCCCGCCGGAGCCTGGGGCGCGGCCCAGGAGCGGCCGAGGAGCCGGCGCCGGCGGAAACCGCCGAGACGCCCGCTGAGGGCCCCGGGTGGACCGGGGGCGACCCGGGGGCCGGAAGGGCCCCGGGGGCCGCTGACGGGCCCGCCACGCTCCCGGAGGGGCCCGGGCGGGACGTGCCGGACGCCGCCAAGGCCGCCACCGCGGGCGGCGACGGGCGGTTCACGCTGCGGCTCGCGAACTTCGAGGGCCCCTTCGACCTGCTGCTCCAGCTGATCTCCCGGCACAAGCTGGACGTCACCGAGGTCGCGCTGTCGAAGGTCACCGACGAGTTCATGGCGCACCTGCGCGCCATGGGCCCCGAAGGCGACCTCGACCAGACGACCGAGTTCCTCGTGGTCGCGGCCACCCTGCTCGACCTCAAGGCCGCCCGCCTGCTGCCCGCCGCCGAGGTGGAGGACGAGGCCGACCTCGCCCTGCTGGAGGCGCGGGACCTGCTCTTCGCCCGGCTGCTCCAGTACCGGGCGTACAAGCAGATCGCCGCGATCTTCGAGACCCGCGCCGAGGACGAGGGCAGGCGCTACCCCCGCACCGTGGGGCTGGAGCCGCACCACGCCGAGCTGCTGCCCGACGTGGTCATCGCCATCGGGGCCGAGGGCTTCGCCCGCCTCGCGGTGCGCGCCATGCGGCCGAAGGCGAAGCCGGAGGTCTACGTCGACCACATCCACGCCCCCCTCGTCAGCGTGCGGGAACAGGCGGGGCTCGTCGTCCGCCTGCTCAAGGCGCGCGGCGAGGCCACTTTCCAGGAGCTGACCGAGGACGCCCCGGACACCCTGACGGTCGTCGCCCGCTTCCTGGCCCTCCTGGAGCTCTACCGGGAGAAGGCCGTGGTCCTCGACCAGGAGGACGCCCTGCTCACGCTCACGGTCCGGTGGAGCGGCGGGGACGGCGACGGGATGCCGAGGGTGACCGACGAGTTCGACCAGGTCGTGGAGGTACGCGAATGACGACGACGCAGGAGCTGGACCTGAGGGGGGCCCTGGAGGCCGTACTGATGGTGGTCGACGAGCCCGCGACGGTGGCGCACCTGGCCAAGGTGCTGGAACGCGCCCCGCGCGAGGTCGCCTCGGCCCTCGCGGCACTGGCCGACGAGTACACGGCCCAGCGGCGCGGGTTCGAGCTGCGCGAGGTCGCCGGGGGCTGGCGCTTCTACACCCGGCCCGCCTACGCCGCCGCCGTCGAGGCCTTCGTGCTGGACGGCCAGCAGGCCCGTCTCACCCAGGCGGCCCTGGAGACCCTGGCGGTCGTCGCGTACCGCCAGCCGGTCAGCCGCTCGCGGGTCTCGGCGGTCCGCGGGGTCAACTGCGACGGGGTCATGAGGACCCTCCTGCAGCGGGGTCTGGTGGCCGAGGCGGGCACGGAACCCGAAACAGGTGCGATCCTGTACAGGACGACGAACTACTTTCTGGAGCGGATGGGCCTGCGCGGCCTGGACGAGCTCCCGGAGCTCGCGCCCTTCCTCCCCGAGGCGGACGCGATCGAAGCAGAGACGCAAGAGGGTGTTCCGTCGTTCGATCCGGACGCACCGGATACCGATGAAGACGACAAGACGACGGAACTTTGATGCGAAGCAGCGGCAACGGCAACGGCGGCGGCAACAGGAACACCGGCGGCGGTGGTGGCGGACGCGGTAACTCCCGCGGCGGCTCCTCCTCCGGCGGCGGTGGCTACCGCGGCGGCTCCTCCTCCGGCGGCAACTCCCGCGGCGGCTCCTCCTCCGGTGGGGGTGGCTACCGCGGTGGCTCGTCCTCCGGCGGTGGCGGCTACCGCGGCGGCTCCTCCTCCGGCGGGTCCCAGGGTGGCGGCTACGACCGCGACCGCGACCAGGCGCCCCAGCGCCCCCGCAACCCCCGCCCCGAGGAGCGCCGCTACGACGTCGGCCCCGAGGGCGAGCGCAGCGGCCGCAGCGGCCCCCGCGCCGGTGGCGGCGGCGCCCGCGGCGCGGCGGCGCGCGGCGGTGCCAAGGGCGGCCCCAGGACCTCCAAGACCCCCGGCATCGGCGGCGCCGGCGGCCCGCGCAGCGGTCCCGGCAGCCGCAGCGGCCAGTCCCGTCCCCGCGAGCTGGACGCGCGGATCGAGGAGCGCGTGCGCGACCGGTACGCCGACAAGCCCGTGATCAAGACCCCGAAGACCTTCCCGGGTGCCGAGGAGGAGGGCGAGCGCCTGCAGAAGGTGCTCGCCCGGGCAGGCATGGGCTCGCGCCGCGCGTGCGAGGAGCTCATCGAGCAGGCCCGCGTCGAGGTCAACGGCGAGATCGTGCTGGAGCAGGGCAAGCGCGTCCAGCCGAAGGACGAGATCAAGGTGGACGGCCTGACGGTCGCCACCCAGTCGTACCTGTTCTTCGCGCTGAACAAGCCGGCCGGCGTCGTCTCCACCATGGAGGACCCGGACGGCCGCCAGTGCCTGGGCGACTACGTCACCAACCGCGAGACCCGGCTCTTCCACGTCGGCCGCCTCGACACCGAGACCGAGGGCATCATCCTGCTCACCAACCACGGTGAGCTGGCCCACCGCCTCACGCACCCGAAGTACGGCGTGCAGAAGACCTACGTCGCCGCGATCACCGGCTCCCTGCCGCGCGACATCGGCAAGCGGCTCAAGGACGGCATCGAGCTGGAGGACGGCTACGCGCGGGCCGACAACTTCCGCGTCGTCGACCAGGTCGGCAAGAACTACCTGGTCGAGGTGACCCTCCACGAGGGCCGCAAGCACATCGTCCGCCGCATGCTGGCCGAGGCCGGCTTCCCGGTCGACAAGCTCGTCCGGACCGCCTTCGGCCCGATCGAGCTCGGCGACCAGAAGTCCGGCTGGCTGCGCCGCCTGACCAACACCGAGGTCGGCATGCTGATGCGCGAGGTCGGTCTGTAGGACCCCCGTCCGTAGGACCCCCGCAGTACACCGGAAGCCCGTGGCGCCCCAGGCGCCGCGGGCTTCCGTCTTGTCCGGGACCCCCGATCCTGTTTATAGTCAGAGTGACTATTAAAGGAAGTGGGGCAACAGCCATGGGGTGGAGTACCAGCTGGACCGAGGTGCTCGGCTTCGTCACCGGAGCCGTGTGCGTCGTCCTCGTGGCCCGGCAGCACATCGCCAACTGGCCGGTCGGCATCGCCAACAACGTCTTCTTCATCGTGCTCTTCGCGCAGTCCGGCCTCTACGCCGACGCCGGGCTGCAGGTCGTCTTCATCGCCCTCGCCGCGTACGGCTGGTGGTCCTGGACCCACGGGGGTGGACCAGGAACCGCCGGAGCCCTGCCGGTGCGCCGCACCACGGCCGCCGAATGGGCCTGGCTGCTCGCGGCGGGGGCGGTGGGGGTCGCCGGGCTGACCCTGCTGCTGGGCGGGGTCAGCGACTCCACCGTCCCCTTCGCCGACGCCCTCACCACCGGGCTCTCGCTCATGGCCACCTACGGGCAGTGCCGCAAGCTCCTGGAGTCCTGGTGGCTGTGGATCGCCGCCGACCTCGTCTACATCCCGCTCTACGCCTACAAGGGCCTGTACCTGACCTCGGTCCTGTACGTCGGCTTCCTCGCCCTGTGCGTGGCCGGCCTGGTCGGCTGGCGGCGCACCCTCCCGGCGACCGGCGCCCGTACGGCAGTGGGGGCGGCGGCGTGAGCGGCGGCAAGCGCTACCGGCACGGGCTGGTGCTGGGCAAGTTCTACCCGCCCCACGCCGGACACCACCACCTGGTGCGCACCGCCCAGGACCAGTGCGAGCGGCTCACCGTGCTGGTGTGCGCCGCCTCCGTGGAGTCGGTGCCGCTCGCCGACCGGGTGGCCTGGATGCGCGAGGCGCACCCCGGCGCCGAGGTGGTCGGCGCAGTGGACGACGTCCCCGTGGACCTGCACGACCCGGCCGTCTGGGAGGCGCACATGGCGATCTTCCGCGGCGCGGTGGGCCGGCGCGTGGACGCCGTCTTCACCTCCGAGGCCTACGGGACCGAGCTCGCGCGGCGGTTCGGCGCCGAGGAGGTCTGCGTGGACCCGGCGCGCACCCTGTTCCCGGTGTCGGGGACGGCCGTGCGCGCGGACCCGGCCGGATGCTGGGAGTTCCTGGGACCGGCCGTACGGGCCGCCCTGACCCGCAGGGTCGTGGTCCTCGGCGCCGAGTCCACCGGGACCACCACCCTCTCCCGCGAACTGGCCGCGCACTACCGGCGGCGCGGCGGGGTGTGGGCGAAGACCGGCTGGGTCGCCGAGTACGGGCGCGAGTACAGCGAGGAGAAGCTCGCCGCCGCCCGCGCGGCGGACCCGGCCGCCTCCTGGACCGACGTGGCCTTCGCCTCGGAGGAGTTCCCGGTGATCGCCCGCCGCCAGGACGCGGCGGAGGAACGGGCGGCCCGGCTGGGCTCGCCGGTGCTGTTCTGCGACACCGACTCCTTCGCGACCGGCATCTGGCACGAGCGGTACACGGGCGGGCGCAGCCGGGAGGTCGAGAAGATCGCCGAGCTGACCCGGCGCGACCTGTACCTGCTGACGGACGACGCCGGAGTGCCCTTCGAGGACGACGGGCTTCGGGACGGACCGCAACTGAGACCGTGGATGACCGGCCGGTTCCGCCGGGAACTCGCGCGCACCGGAAGGCGTTTCCTGGTCGTGAGCGGGGACCGGCGCACCCGGCTGGAGACGGCCGTGGCGGCGGTCGACGCCCTGCTGGAGGAAGGCTGGCAGTTCGCGGCCCCCCTCCCGGAGCGGCGATGAGCGCGGGCGGGGCGGGCGCGGCGGGCCGCGGGAGCGGCGGTGCCGGTGATCCGGGTCCGGCGGCCGCGGGTGACACCGGCAAGCCGGGGCCGGACGGGCCCGCGCCCTACGACCCGTACGCCTTCGAGCCGTTCGCGGTGACCGTCGACCTCGCCGTCCTCACCGTGCGCGGCGGTGTCCTGCACGTCCTGCTGATCCGGCGCGGGCAGGAACCGTACGCGGGCGCCTGGGCCCTGCCCGGCGGCTTCGTCCTGCCGCGCGAGTCCGCCGAGACCGCGGCCCGCCGCGAACTCGCCGAGGAGACGGGCCTGGCCCCCTCCCTGGTCGCCTCCCTCCACCTGGAACAGCTGCGCACCTACAGCGAACCCGACCGGGACCCCCGCATGCGGGTCGTCTCGGTGGCCTTCACCGCGCTGGTCCCCGACATGCCGGAACCGGCCGCGGAGGGCGGCGGGGACGCCGACCGGGCGAGCTGGGTCCCCGTCGGGGAGGTGACGGAGCCGGCCTTCGACCACGCGCGGATCCTGGCGGACGCGCGGGAGCGGGTGGGCTCCAAGCTGGAGTACACCTGCCTGGCCACCGCCTTCTGCCCGCCCGAGTTCACCCTCGGGGAGCTCCGGGCCGTGTACGAGACCGTCTGGGGCACCGCCCTGGACCGCCCCAACTTCCGCCGCAAGGTCCTCGCCACGCCCGGCTTCGTCGAGGCCGTCCCCGGAGCCGCCCGCCTGACCGGAGGCCGCGGCAAACCCGCCGCCCTGTACCGGGCGGGACCGGCGACCGCCCTCCACCCGCCCCTGCTCCGCCCCACGGAAGGCCCCGCCCGATGACCAGCCCGACGCCGCCGCGCCCCATAGCGGGCAAGCGCCCCGCCACCGGAGCCCTGATCGGCCTCGCCCTCGGCGACGCCCTCGGCTTCCCGACCGAGTTCAACGACGTGCCGTCCATCCTGGCCAAGACCGGGCCGTGGCGGGAGATGGCCCTGCCCCGCCCCGCCCTCGTCACCGACGACACCCAGATGACCCTGGCGCTGGCACGGGGCATGCGCACCGCCGCCGAACGCGGCCCGGTCGGTCCGCTGAGGCTCGCCCGGCCGGTCCGCGAGGAGTTCGTCGACTGGTACCACTCCCCGGAGAACAACCGGGCCCCCGGCCGCACCTGCATGGTGGCCTGCAGCCTCCTCGACCACCCCGGGCGGGACTGGCGCGACGCCAGCCAGACCGGCTCCAAGGGCTGCGGCGCGAACATGCGCGTGGTGCCGGTCGGGCTGGTCCCCGGCTGGACGGAGGAGGAACGCGCGGGCGCCGCGCAGCTCCAGTCCGCCCTCACCCACGGCCACCCCACCGCCCTCGCCGCCTCCGACCTGACCGCGCGGGCCGTGTACCTCCTCGCGCGGGGCACCGAGGTGACCGGCCTGGTCGGACGGCTGCGCTCGTACGCCCTGGAGAACCGCACCCGCTACCACGAGCGCTGGCTCGGCGACCTCTGGATGCGCACCGCCTGCGACGCCTCGCCGGAGTCCTTCATGGCCCGCGGCTGGGACGACTGCCTGGCCGTCCTGGACCGCCTCGCGGCGGCCCTGCGCACCCCCTCCCCGGAAACGGACCCCTGCCTGGCCACCGGCGAGGGCTGGATCGCCGAGGAGGCCCTGGCCACCGCCCTGCACTGCTTCCTCCTCTTCCCCGACGAACCCCTCCTCGCGCTGCGCCGGGCCGCCTGCACGGCGGGCGACTCCGACTCGATCGCCTGCCTGGCCGGCGCCTTCGCGGGCGCCCACCTCGGCGCGGACGTCTGGCCCCGGGACTGGGAGGGCCGCATCGAGTACCGCGCCGAACTCCTGTCCTTCGGCACCCTCTGGGACGCGTGACCCGTGCTCGACGCGTTCGCGGTCCGGTGCCGGGAGTCGTCGGCGGGGTGACCGGGCGGTGCCCGGGCGGCGGTACCGCACGGACATCGGCCGTGGTGGGCGCGGATACGATGAGGCGGTGGAGACGCGGGAGTTGCGGTACTTCGTCGCCGTCGCGGAGGAGCTGCACTTCGGGCGGGCGGCGCAGCGGCTCGCCATGGCGCAACCCCCGCTGTCCCGGGCGATCCAGCAGCTCGAACGGCGGCTCGGAGTGGTCCTGCTGCACCGCACGGCTCGCGCCGTCGCCCTGACCGAGGCCGGGTCGGTGCTGCTGCGGGAGGCCCGGGCCGCACTCGACGCGGTCGAAGCCGCCGAGCGCCGCACCCGCCGCGCGGCCGCGGAACGGCCCGGTGTGGTGCTGGCCACCAAAGCCGGTGCCTCCAGCGAACTGGTGTCGAAGCTGCTGGACGCCTACGCCGCCGAGCCCGGCGCGGTCGCCGTCGAGGTGATGCTGTGCGGGCCCGGCGAGCAGGAACGGCTGCTGCGCGACGGGCGTGCCGACGTCGCCCTGCTCCACCGGCCCTTCGACACGACGGCCGGACTCGACACCGAGGACCTGCACACCGAACAGCAGGTCGTGGTCCTGCCCGCGGGGCACCCCTCGGCCGGCCGGCCCCGTATGTCGATGGCCGAGGTCACCACCCTGACGGACCTGCCCCTGCCGCGCTGGCCCCGACGGGACGGGGGCTATCCGGACGGCCCCGGCCCGCAGGTGCGCGACCACACCCAGCTGTTCCAGCTGATCGCGCTCGGACGGGCCTGCGCGCTCGTGCCCGAGTCCCTCCGGGCCCACCTGCGCGACGACCACGCGACGGTGCCGGTGCCGGACGCACCGGCCGTCACGACCGTCATCGCCTGGCCACCGCACAGCAGGTCCCGAGCCGTCGCCGACCTCGTCCGCACCGCGACACGCCTCCAGGCCCTGTCGTGATCGCTGCGGGGGCGGGCCTCAGCCGGAGTACCGGGCGGCCGAGGCGCGGCGGGTGCGGTGGAGGTAGTCCGCCACGCGGGGGAGGTCCGGTTCCGCGGGGAGCGCGGTCGTGGTGAGGGCCGTGTCGGTCTCCTGCACGAGGCGGGCCATCCAGGCGTCGACCTCCTCCCAGGTCCGCTCGCCGCGCTTGACCGCGAGGAGGCCCTCGCGGTCCGGGCCCGCCCCGATCGTCAGGCGGCCGGTGCGCAGCAGGTCGCGGCAGGAGATCAGCAGGCGCAGCAGGTGCATGGCGTGCTTCCAGCGCGGGGCGCCGTGCGTACGGACGTCCGCGAGGAGCCTGCCGTGCTGGGAGGCGGCGTAGCGGCCGAAGCTGGTGTGGGCCCGGCGGGAGAGGAAGGCCCCGCGCAGGGAGAGGAGTTCCTCGCCGGCCGGGGTGAGCCGTTCGACCAGGGGGGAGTGCAGGCACTCCAGGATGTTCGGGTTGGCGCGCAGGGCCAGTTCGCAGAAGCGTTCCAGCTCCCAGGAGAACTCCTCTTCCCGGGGCCCCTCCACGTGCGTCGGCGGCTTCTCGAACCGCCAGAACAGCGGGGTGGGGGCGAGGAAGACACCGCGCCTGTCGGTGTCGCTCGCCTCCGTCGCCAACCCGAAGGCACGGGAGCCCATCACGCAGGCGTAGATCGTGTGGTCCCGTACCAGGGTGAGGTCGTCCATCCAGGGAGGTTAGGCGCCCCGGTCCGCGCTAGGCGAGCGAGATTACGCCGTCGGACGCCACGGTGATCTTCTTCTCCGGGAGCGGCAGGGTGGCCGGGCCCTTGACCACCGCACCGTCCGAGGCCTGGAACTCGCTGCCGTGGCACGGGCAGTGCATCAGGCCGTTCTCGGGCTTGTTCACGAGGCAGCCCTGGTGCGTGCACACCGCGGAGAAGCAGCGGAAGGACCCGGCCGTCGGCTGGGTCACCACCAGCTTCTGCTCCTTGAGCACGACGCCACCGCCGACCGGGATCTCCGAGGAGGACTTCATCAGGACCTTGCCCGCGGCGGAGCCGGAGGCCTCGCCGGGGGACTGCGCGGCGTTCGGCGCGCTGCCGGAGTCCTGGGCGGGCTTCTCCGCGCCGCCGCCACCGCCGCCGCAGGCGGCGAGCGTGCCGCCGGCGAGGGCGGCCGCGCCGGCCGCCAGTACCGTGCGGCGGGCGGCGGACGCGGTGTCGCTCATCGGATGGGTGTCGGTCATGGGGACTCCTCGATGGGGGGCCGGGATGGCGAGCAGCATCCTGGCGCGTGCCGGGCTCCGGGAGAAGCCCGCCACACCCTCCGGTTCCGCTTCACCCCGCCGACTGCCGGGGGCGAAGGTCCGCAGGGCCGTCCGGGACGCGTACCACCTCCCACACGCGTACCACGGCGTCCCGGTTCAACGGCCCGTACACGTGGGGGTAGCGGCCGTCGGAACCGGACTCCCGGCGGACCTCGGCGGTCAGGGCGGCCTCGTCGAGCTCCACGGCGAGCAGGGTGCCGGGCGTGTTCCGGTAGTGGGCCTCCACGATGGCCAGGACGGTCGGGCGGTCCGCCGAACAGTGCACGAACCCCTCCGAGGCCAGGGAGGGCGGGGCGTACGGGAGCTCGGGCGCTGCGCTCCAGTCGGCGAGCGGGACGATGTGGAAGATCATGCCGGTGGTTCTACCGCAGAGGGCGCCGAAGGGGTGTGCCAGGTGGCGACATGCCCTGATACGGGCGACATTGTCCGTGTCTCGAAGCCGGGCCCGACGCCTGCGTGCGGCCCGGCCCCTCTGCGAAAGGCGTGACGACGATGGCGGGTAATGACCTCGGCTCCCTGCTCGGCGGGCTCCTCGGTGGCGGCGGCCAAGGCGGCCAAGGCGGTCAAGGCGGCCAGGGGGGCGGCGCGGGCGACATCCTCGGCGCGCTGCTCGGGGCCCTCGGCGGCGGCCAGGCCGGTGGCGGCGGCGGGAACAATCCCCTCGGCGGGCTCATGGACATGCTCACCAAATCCGGGCTCGCCGACCAGGCGCAGTCCTGGCTCGGCACCGGCGACAACCAGCCGGTCAGCGGCCCGCAGATCGCCGAGGCCCTGCCGGACGACGCCCTGCGGAAGGCCGCCGAACAGGCCGGCGTCAGCCCCGAACAGGCCGCCGACCAGATCGCGCGGTCCCTCCCGCAGGCCGTCGACCAGCTGAGCCCCGGCGGGTCGCTCCCGTCCGGTTCGCTGGAGGACATCATCAGGGCCCAGAACCTGTAGCGGGCCCCGCCGGGACCCGGCGGCCGTCCCACGGGCAGGCCGCCGGGCCCCCGGCGCGCACCGGGTGGCTACCCTGAGTCAGGACCCGCCGTCACGCGATCACCCTGGAGCGCCCCGTGAGAACCGCCGTCGTCATCGGAACCGGACTGATCGGCACCTCCGCGGCGCTCGCCCTGACCGCCCGCGGCATCGCCGTCCACCTGGTCGACCACGACCCGGCGCAGGCCCGTACCGCGGCCGCCCTCGGCGCCGGCAGCGACGACGCCCCCGAGGGGCAGGTCGACCTCGCGATCGTCGCCGTCCCCCCGGCCCACGTCGCCGCGGCCCTGGCCGACGCGATCGGACGCGGGCTCGCCCGCGCCTACGTGGACGTGGCCAGCGTCAAGGGCGGGCCCCGCCGGGAGCTGGCCGCCCTCGGCGCCGACACCTCCGCGTACATCGGCACCCACCCCATGGCCGGCAAGGAACGCTCCGGGCCGCTGGCCGCCACCGCCGACCTCTTCGAGGGGCGCCCCTGGGTGCTCACGCCCACCCGCGACACCGACCACGAGGTGCTGAACCTGGCACTGGAACTGGTCGCGCTGTGCCGGGCCGTCCCCGTCGTGATGGACGCCGACGCGCACGACCGGGCGGTCGCCCTGGTCTCCCACACCCCGCAGCTCGTGTCGAGCATGGTCGCCGCGCGCCTGGAGGAGGCGGACGAGACCGCCGTGCGGCTGTGCGGACAGGGCATCCGCGACGTGACGCGGATCGCGGCCTCCGACCCCCGCATGTGGGTGGAGATCCTCTCGGCGAACCCGGGGCCGGTGGCCGACGTCCTGGCCGGGATCGCCGCCGACCTGGAGGAGACCGTCGAGGCGCTGCGCGGACTCCAGTCGGCCGACGAGGCCAAGCGCCGGGGCGGGGCCGAGGGCATCGAGGACGTCCTGCGGCGCGGGAACGCCGGCCGGGTCCGGGTCCCGGGCAAGCACGGTGCCGCCCCCACGGCCTACGAGACGGTCGGGGTGTTCATCAGCGACCAGCCCGGCGAGCTGGCGCGGATCTTCGCCGACGCCGGCCGGGCCGGGGTCAACATCGAGGACGTGCGGATCGAGCACGCCACCGGCCAGCAGGCCGGTCTGGTCCAGCTCATGGTCGAGCCCCGCGCCGTCGCCGGCCTGACCGCCGAGCTGCGCGAGCGGGGCTGGGCCCTGCGCCAGCAGTAGCCGGACCGCGCCCCCGGCACCCGCCGCCGGTCCCGGCCCCGGCACCCCGCCCCCGCACGGGGCGGGGACGCGGCGGAGTCAGGGGGCGCCGGGGGCCGGTAACCTGGGGGAGGGGCGCTCTTGGCGCGCCCGGACACGTACGCGCAACCAGGAAGGTGCCCGCACCGTGGAAACCGCCGCTCAGTCCGCCGTGATCGTCGCCATCGACGGTCCCTCCGGCACGGGCAAGTCCAGCACCTCCAAGGCCGTGGCCGCCAAGCTCGGGCTGCGCTACCTGGACACCGGCGCCCAGTACCGGGCCATCACCTGGTGGATGATCGCCAACGGCGTCGACACCGACGACCCGCAGGCCATCGCCGTCGCGGCGGGCAAGCCCGCCCTCGTGTCCGGTACGGATCCGGCCGCGCCCACCATCACCGTCGACGGCCTGGACGCCTCCGGCCCGATCCGCACCCAGGAGGTCACCTCCAAGGTCAGCGCCGTCAGCGCCGTCCCCGAGGTGCGCACCCTGATCACCGAGCTCCAGCGCTCCATCGCCGCCGAGGCGGCCCGGGAGGCCGAGGGCATCGTGGTCGAGGGCCGTGACATCGGCACCACCGTCCTGCCCGACGCCGACCTCAAGATCTTCCTGACGGCCTCCGCCGAGGCCCGCGCGGCCCGCCGCAGCGGTGAGCTGCGCGGCAAGGAGGCCACGGACCTCGCGGCCACCAAGGAAGCCCTGATCAAGCGCGACGCGGCCGACTCCGGCCGCAAGACCTCCCCGCTGGCCAAGGCCGGCGACGCCGTGGAGGTGGACACCACCGAGCTCACCCTCGACCAGGTCATCGAGTGCGTCGTGACCCTGGTCGAAGAGCGTCGGAGCGCGAGCGGCGGCACAGAGCGGCGGGCCAGGTGAGCGGTACGCCCTCCCTCAAGGGTGCGGCGGTCGGCAGGCGCATCGGCATCGGGCTCATGTACGGGCTGTGGAAGCCGCGCGTACTGGGCGCCTGGAAGGTGCCCGCCTCCGGCCCCGTCATCCTGGCCGTGAACCACGCCCACAACATAGACGGCCCCATGGTCATGGGCACCGCGCCCCGGCCCCTGCACTTCCTGATCAAGAAGGAGGCCTACGTCGGCCCCCTCGGCCCCTTCCTGCAGGGGATCGGGCAGGTGAAGGTGGACCGGACCGGCACGGACCGCACCGCCATCACCCACGCGCTCGGGGTGCTGGAGCGGGGCGGCGCCCTGGGGATCTTCCCCGAGGGCACCCGCGGCGAGGGCGACTTCGCCTCCCTGCGCGCCGGGCTCGCGTACTTCGCGGTCCGCAGCGGCGCCCCGATCGTGCCCGTCGCGGTCCTCGGCAGCACCGAGGCCCGGGGGCGGCTCGTCAAGGGCCTGCCGCCGCTGAAGAGCCGGGTGGACGTCGTCTTCGGCTCCGCCTTCGACGCCGGGGACGGCACCGGCCGGCGTACGCGCACCGCGCTGGACCAGGCCACCGAACGCATCCAGGGACGGCTGACCGCCCACCTGGCCGACGCCAAGCGCCTCACCGGCCGCTGAGCGAGACTTGACCTAGTAGTGGACCCGCGCTGCGCGGATGCCACCGATCACCACGAACGACGAGGAACGGACTTCATGAACGACCAGCACGACCACGGAGCACTTGGCGACGCCGAGTACGCGGAGTTCATGGAGCTCGCCGCGGAGGAAGGCTTCGACATCGAGGATGTCGAAGGCGCGATCGAGGCGGCCGGACACGGCCCGCTGCCCGTCCTCGCCGTCGTGGGCCGCCCGAACGTGGGCAAGTCGACCCTGGTGAACCGCATCATCGGCCGCCGCGAGGCCGTCGTGGAGGACAAGCCGGGCGTCACCCGCGACCGCGTGACCTACGAGGCCGAGTGGGCCGGGCGCCGCTTCAAGGTCGTCGACACCGGCGGCTGGGAGCAGGACGTCCTCGGCATCGACGCCTCCGTCGCCGCCCAGGCCGAGTACGCCATCGAGGCCGCCGACGCGGTCGTCTTCGTCGTCGACGCCAAGGTCGGCGCCACCGACACCGACGAGGCCGTCGTCAGGCTGCTGCGCCGGGCCGGCAAGCCCGTCGTGCTCTGCGCCAACAAGGTCGACGGCCAGAGCGGCGAGGCCGACGCGGCCTCCCTGTGGTCGCTGGGCCTCGGCCAGCCGCACCCGGTCTCCTCCCTCCACGGCCGCGGTACGGGCGACATGCTCGACGCCGTCCTGGAGGCCCTGCCGGAGGCCCCCGAGCAGACCTTCGGCGGCGCCGCCCTCGGCGGCCCCCGCCGCATCGCCCTGATCGGCCGCCCGAACGTCGGCAAGTCCTCGCTCCTGAACAAGGTCGCCCGCGAGGACCGCGTCGTCGTCAACGAGCTCGCCGGCACCACCCGCGACCCGGTCGACGAGCTGATCGAGCTCGGCGGCGTCACCTGGAAGTTCGTGGACACCGCGGGCATCCGCAAGAAGGTGCACCTGCAGCAGGGCGCCGACTACTACGCCTCCCTGCGCACGGCCGCCGCCGTCGAGAAGGCGGAGGTCGCGGTCATCCTGATCGACACGACCGAGCAGATCAGCGTCCAGGACCAGCGCATCATCACCATGGCCGTCGAGGCGGGCCGCGCGATCGTGATCGCGTACAACAAGTGGGACGAGCTCGACGAGGAGCGCCGCTACTACCTCGAACGCGAGATCGAGACCGAGATGCAGCAGGTCTCCTGGGCGCCCCGGGTCAACGTCTCCGCGCTGACCGGCCGCCACATGGAGAAGCTGGTCCCCGCGATCGAGACCGCCCTCGCGGGCTGGGAGACGCGCGTCCCCACCGGCCGGCTGAACGCCTTCCTCGGCGAGGTCGTCGCGGCGCACCCGCACCCGATCCGCGGCGGAAAGCAGCCCCGCATCCTGTTCGGTACCCAGGCGGGCAGCAAGCCGCCGCGGTTCGTCCTCTTCGCCTCCGGCTTCCTGGAGCACGGCTACCGGCGCTTCATCGAGCGCCGTCTGCGCGAGGAGTTCGGCTTCGAGGGCACCCCGATCCACATCTCGGTGCGGGTGCGCGAGAAGCGCGGCGCCCAGTACAAGAAGAAGAAGTAGCGGGTCGCCGCCGGGGTCAGTAACCCCGGCGAGGAGCGGGCGGCAGGGCCGCCGGGATGTGCTGCATCCCGGTCTGGTGCTGCCGCCCGCCGGCGTATCCGGACCCGGAGGCGGCGGCGTGGGCGTAGGAGGGCTGCGGGGCCGGTACGGGCGGGTACGAGGGCTGCCAGGGCTCGCTCTGCTGCCATGCGGAACCGTTCCAGCCGCTCCCGTACGGGCTGCCGGTGTAGGAGCCGCCGTACGGGACCATGGGGTACGAGGAGCCGTACGAGAACGCCGTGAAGCCGAGGTGCTCCTCGCCGCTGCGGTCACCCGGCAGCGCCCGGAAGGCGCGCAGGTACTCCGAGTAGAGCGTGTCGTAGATCGGGGTGTGCGAAGCGGCCGGGGGGACGTCCCGGTCCCGTGCGGGGCGCATCGGGGGGACGCTGCTCGGATAGGACGGGGCGCGGGAGGGGTCGTATGAATGCACGTAACAGCCAACGAACCCGGGGCCCTGCGGATGCGGGGTGACGGGACGGAAAACGCAGATCGCCGGGGGTGCGCGGGACGGACCGCGCACCCCCGGCGCATACCGCCCGGCCCCGGCGGACGGGGTGGGCGGTGGTACCGGGACGGGGAGGGAAGGGCGGGTCAGGCGCCCGGAGCTCCGGCGAGCGGCATCGCGGCGGCGACCAGCTTGCCGTTGCTCGCGGCCTTGTCCAGGGCGTCGCGGAGCAGGTCCTCGCGGGGCTGCTGGCCGATGGAGCCGACCGGGGCGGCGTAGATGAGCACGCGCTGGGTCTTGTTGACGGCGGCCCGCCAGCCGTCGGTGACGCTCAGGGCCTGGTGCGCCTGCCACCACGCCACCTGCGGGCCGCCCTCGGCGCCGGGCTGGAGCACGGCGTGCAGCTGGCCGCCGGCCAGGAGCACGGACCAGCCCGGGAGCACGGAGGGGACCTCGTTGGTGTCCGTGACGGGGATGAAGCCCTGCTCGATGAGGAGCGGCAGGAAGTCGTCGCCGGGGCCGGTGGTGCCGGGACGGGCGATCGGCGCGGTCGGCTCGACGACCAGGGCCGGGTGCAGCTCGCCGCGGATCAGGACCAGGCCGCTGGTGATCCCGAGGACGGCCTGGCCGCCGGGGACGGCCTGCGGGGCGTCGGGGCCGGAGCCGGCGGCCTCCGGGGCGGGGCTGTCGCCGGTGATGCTGCGGACGGCGCCCTGGAGCTGCTCCTCGGAGACCGTGACCACCTGGGAGGGGATGCAGCCGGCGTGGGCGAAGGCCAGCACCGCGGTCTCCTCGCCGACGAACAGCACCGTGCTCGTGGGGTCGGTCTCGGGGTCGCCGGGGGTGCGGCAGGAGGTGCAGTCGTAACTGCGCGGGGCGTCGTCGCCGGTGAGCAGCCTGTCGGCTTCTTCGTCACCGATCTCGGCACGTACCTCAAGACTGACGTCGAGCATGCGCGGCACGGGGTGGCTCCTCATTCGTGCGGAGGCCGGGGGGTTCCCGGCTCGCCGGGCTCAACGGAGCAGCGGTCGCCGGGGTCACGCCGTTTGAGGGAACGGAATCGAACCGGCCACCCGAAGGAGTGAACCCGGCGAGCGGTGCTTCCATTTGGTGTCAAGTGTTGCTTGTTTGTGCCCAGTTGATGGTCGCCGCTGGCCGTTTCCGGGAGGGGGCGGCGGTCGGCCGTCCGGGTGGGGCGCGGGGGAGCGCCGCGTGGCGGGCCGGGCGCGGGCAGGGGGCTGCGTAGCGTGACCCGATGCCCGAACTCCGCCTCCGGCGTGCCGTGTCGGCTGCCGCCGCCGTGGCCGTGCTGGTTCTCGTACCCGTGCCGGCCTCCGCCGGTGCCGTCGTGCCGCCGCCCCCGGCGCCCGGTCCGCCGGGCGTCGCCGCCGGGCACGGGCCGGGGGACTGCGGGCCGGGCGGGCAGTGGCCGTGGGACTGCGTCGCCGACTGCGAGAGCGGCGGGCGGTGGGCGGTGAACAGCGGGAACGGCTTCTACGGGGGGCTGCAGTTCTGGCAGCCGACGTGGGAGGAGTACGGGGGCCTCGCCCACGCGGCGCGGGCGGACCTGGCGAGCCGGGAGCAGCAGATCCTGGTGGCCGAGGAACTGCTCGGCGCCCAGGGGTGGGGGGCGTGGCCGGTGTGCTCGAAGCGGTACGGGCTGGCGGGGCGGGCGCACGTGGTGCGGGGCGGGGAGACGCTGGAGGGGATCGCGTGCAAGAGGCGGGTGCGGGGCGGGTGGCGGGCCCTCTACGAGGCGAACCGGGGGGTGATCGGGGACCGGCCGGAGCGTCTGTCGGCGGGCCTCTTCCTGACCCTCCCGACGGACCCGACCCCGACGGACCGGCCGACCCCGACGAGCCCGCCGACCCCGGCAGGCCCGCCGACCCCGACCCCGGCGGGCCCGGCACCGGCCGGCCCGACCCCGACGGCCCCGACCCCGGCCGCACCGCCGCCCCCGCCGGGGCCCGCACCGGCCGGTGCCGGGCCGGCCGCGGCGCCGACGCGTCCCTCGCCGGCCACGGCGCCGGGCCGCGGGGTGCCTTCCCGGGGTCCGGCCGCGCCGGGGAGCTGAGGCCGGGCGGGGCGGTGCGGGCGGCCGCGCGGGGCCTTCCCCCGGCCCGCCCTCCCCCGGACCCCGCCGGCGCCGCACACCCGGTGGCCGTGACGGGGGAGACTGCGGGCATGCTCGATACCTCCGCACGGCTGCTGCGCCTGTTGTCCCTGCTGCAGGCCCACCGCGAATGGACCGGCCCCGATCTCGCCGAACGGCTCGGGGTCACGCCGCGCACCGTACGGCGGGACGTCGACCGGCTGCGGGGGCTCGGCTACCCCGTGAACGCCAGTCCGGGCACCGGCGGCGGGTACCAGCTCGGGGCGGGGGCCGAGCTGCCGCCGCTGCTGCTGGACGACGACGAGGCCGTCGCGGTGGCCGTCGGGCTGCGGACGGCCGCCGGGAACGGCGTCGAGGGGATCGGGGAGGCCTCCGTACGGGCCCTGGCCAAGCTGGAGCAGGTGCTGCCGGCCCGGCTGCGCGGACGGGTGTCGGCGCTGAACGAGTTCACCGTGCCCATGCTGCGCGGGCCCGCGCGGGACACCGTCGACCCGGCGGTGCTGACGGAACTGGCGGCGGTGTGCCGGGACTCCGAGCGGCTGCGCTTCGCCTACCGCGACCACGCGGGCGACGTCAGCCGCCGCACCGTGGAGCCCCACCGGCTGGTGTGCAGCGAGCGGCGCTGGTACCTCGTCGCCTGGGACCGCGACCGCGAGGACTGGCGCACCTTCCGCGCGGACCGGATCGAGCCCCGCCCCCCGCACGGCCCGCGCTTCGTCCCACGTCCGCCGCCCGCCGAGGACCTCGCCGCGTACGTCTCGCGGGGCGTGGCGCAGGGTGCCTACGCGGCCCGGGCCGTGGTGCGGCTGCGGATGCCGGCCGAGGAGGCTGCGCGGATCATCGGGCCCTCCGACGGGGCGCTGGAGCCGCTCGACGGGCAGGGCTGCCTGCTGCGCACCGGGGCGGTGAGCCTGGACGTCCTGGTCATTCACCTCATGCTGCTCGGGTGCGAGTTCGAGGTGGTGGAGCCGCCCGAGCTGACCGAACGGATCCGCAGTGCGCGCGACCTTCTCGGCCGTGCTCTGGAGCCCGGGGCGGAGTGAGAGCGGAGCCGGGGGAGCGCAAATGCCCGGACGGAATTGGACGGTTCTCCGGCGGAAATGCGAACGCGTTCCGGGGCTGCTCCGGACGGGGGACGCGGGGAATGCCGGACGGGCCGCAGGCTGTCGACAACCCGTGACACAAGTGTGACCCGGTACGGAGGAACCTCTGGGCGTCCGGCTGACGCGCCGTGCATATCAACGGCGACGGCGGGCCGGTTCGGTGAACCGGCCCGCCGTCGTGGTGGTGCGGGGTGGGGGTGTGCGTACCGTCCCCGCGGCGCTGCGGATCAGCCGGCCGGGCGGGCCGAGGCCCCCCGGGCGGGGGCCCGTTCCGTGTGCGCCGGGCGGCGGCTGCCGGCCGGGGTGAGCGGGGTCCGCTCGGAGCGGATGACGTGCTGGCGGGCGACCGGGTGGCCGGCGGGGCGCAGTGCCGGGGAGTGTCCGGCTGCCGCGCCGCCGGGCGCGGGGACCGGGGCGGCCGCGTCCTCGTCGGAGCGCTTGGGCTGCCACTTGCCGCCCGCGGAGAGCAGCGGGGTGAGCGCGGCGGCGACCGGCTCGGAGAGCCTGCCTTCCTCCAGGCGGCGGCGCCACAGCTCGCGCAGCTCGAAGACGTAGGCCTCGGTGCGGGCGATGAGCGGCTCGAACCAGGGCAGCGCCAGCATGATCAGCAGACCCGCGAGCCAGCCCAGCAGGACGTCGCTCACCCAGTGGGTGCCGAGGTAGACGGTCGTGGCCCCGACGCTCAGCGAGACGACGGCGGAGAACACGGACAGCACCCGCCGGGTGACGGTGGTGGAGGCCAGATAGGCCAGGATCCCCCAGGTCACGACGGCGTTGGCGGTGTGGCCGGAAGGAAATATATCGCCGCCCGCGAAGAGCTCGGCGGAGCCGATCTGGGTGGCGTAGTGCGGACCGAGCCGGCCGAGGCCGAGCTTCACGGAGCCGACGGTGATGTTGAGCAGCAGCAGCGCGACGCCGAGGGTGATCAGCGGGCGCAGGGTGTGCTGGCGCCAGGAGCGCCACCCGAGCCAGGCCGCGACCATGACGGCGGTGGGTCCGCGCTGGCCGAGTACGACGAGGTAGTCGAGGAAGGCGTGCAGCTGCGGCCACTGCTCGTAGGGCCGGAAGAACATGATCTGCCAGTCCAGCCGGACGAGCCAGGACGTCGTCAGCACCGCCACGACGATCGCGAGGTAGCACGCGAGCAGGGCGGCGAGGAGCACGACGCGGTGCCGGCTCATCCGCGGTGTTTGCAGATGAGCCGGTCGCTCTGGTTCCCGGTCCAGCCGGGCGAACACCGGCTCCAGACGGGTCAGCATTTGGTCGGTACGCACTCAATCGACGTTACCGCGCGACGACGGGCGGCCCGGTCGAATCGCGGGCTTTGTGATGACCATGTGATGTGGAGTGCGTCTCACGCAGAACTTAATTGCCGCTATTCCGGCGCTTGTTGTAACTCCGCCGATTCAACTCCGGGACTGCTGCCCCGGTAATTATCCGCATACGGGCCTCGGATTTATTGCGTTCATTCAATTCCTTTACGCAATCATGGATTGGAATGATCCATTCCGTGATCACGGAGGACCCGAACCGTTCAGCCAGAACGCCCCGTACACGGCCGACGCCAGGGCCGCCGTCCCCAGCACCGCCACCGCCCTGCCGGTCCGCCACCGGGCCAGCGCCACCGCCACGGGCAGCAGCAGCGGGAACGCCGGCAGCAGCAGCCGCGGCTTGGACCCGAAGTACCCGGAGGCGCACAGGGCGAGGGCCACCACGACCCCGGCGTACACGAGCAGCGCGGCGGGCTGCCGCTGCCGCACGCACAGCCGGTACAGCCACAGCACCAGCAGCACCCCGGCGATCAGCCCGAGCCCGGCCGCGAAGGCGGAGGACGCCAGACGTGCCCCGACGAAGCGGGCGAAGGCCCAGCCCCCGTCGAAGCCGTTGCCCCAGCCCGCCTGTACGTCCAGGTACCCCAGCAGCCCGCCGCCGGTCCGCCGCCCCACCCACAGCACGTACGCGGCCGCGCCCAGCGGAGCCAGCGAGACCCCGGCCGCCGTCCGCCACGAACGCTCCCCGCGCCGCCACGCCAGGGCCGCGGCCACCCACACCGCCGCGACCACGGCCGCCCCGACCGGCCGGGTCAGCCCCGCGCCCGCCGCGAGCAGGCCCGCCGTGATCCAGCGCCCGCGCAGGACCGCGTACAGGGCCCAGGCCGCCAGGGCGGTGAACAGCGACTCGCTGTACGCCATGGACTGCACGATCCCGACCGGCAGCGCCGCCCACAGCGCCGCCGCCAGCACCCCGGCGCGGCGCCCGTACAGCAGGTCCGCGACGGCGAAGATCCCCCACGCGGCGGCGAGCCCCGCCACCGCCGAGACCACCAGGCCCGCGGAACCGTACGAGAGCCCGGTGGGCGCCGCCAGCAGCCGCTCCAGCCACGGCAGCAACGGGAAGAAGGCCAGGCTGGAATGGACGGCCCCGTTCGGCAGGACCACCTCGTACCCGTACCCGCCGCCCGCGACGCGGGCGTACCAGAGCGAGTCCCAGCGGGCCGACAGCAGCGTGTGCGGGCTGCTGCCCGCCACCGCGCCCCACACGCCGAGCACGCCCAGGCCGAGCAGCCGGACCGCCGCGAAGGCGGCGAGCGCGGGCGCGGCCCGGCGGGGTCCGGGTTCCTTCACGGGCACCTCGTGGGTGGGGTCGGTTCTCACGCAGACGAGTATCGACGCCCCGGCCGCGGGCCCCGAACGAGAACCACGTGCCGTGGCCGGGCGTGTACGGGGGAGTGAGGACACAGCGGGGCGAGTGGCGCACACCACACCGGGGCCGTCGTCGCGATGAGAGCTTGACCACGTGTCGGACACGCGAACTCGCGTACGCTGACCCTTCACTCGCGAGTCGATGCCGGACCCCGTTGGACGCCGCCCAGCGCACCACGCGCGGCGCCACAGCGACGCTGGTCCGCCGAGTGCGAGGGATCACCTGGGAGGTACACGCATGTCGGGGACGCACACGACCGGCGACGGGAACCCTTCCCTCCGGCAGCGGGTCCGCGCCGCCTCCGGCGGCGCCAACCGCTGGGTCGTCCTGGCCGTCCTGTGCGTCAGCCTCGTGCTCGTCGCGCTCGACGCGACGATCCTGCACGTGGCCGTCCCCTCCGTCACCGAGGACCTGCGCCCCGGCGCCGTGGAACTCCTGTGGATCGTCGACGCCTACCCGCTGGTCTGCGCCTCGCTGCTGATCCTCTTCGGCACCCTCGGAGACCGGGTCGGCCGCCGCCGGATCCTGCTCCTCGGCTACGGCCTCTTCGGCGTGGCCTCCGCCATCGCCGCCCTCGCCGACGACGCCCAGGTCCTGATCGCCGCGCGGGCCCTGCTCGGCATCGGCGGAGCGATGATCATGCCCGCCACCCTGTCGATCCTGCGTCAGGTCTTCCCCGACCGGCGCGAACGGGCGCTCGCCATCGGCATCTGGACCGCCGTCGCCGCGATCGGCGCGGCCAGCGGCCCCGTCCTCGGCGGCTTCCTCGTCCAGCACTACTGGTGGGGTTCCGTCTTCCTCATCAACATCCCGCTGATGGCCCTGATCCTGCCGCTCGGCCGCTGGCTGCTGCCCGAATCCCGGGGCTCGGCGGACGGCCCCTGGGACGTGCTGGGCGCGCTCATGGCCGCGGGCGGGGTCCTCGGCGTGGTCCTCGGGGTCAAGCGGCTCGGCGCCGAACGGCACCTCCTGGACCCCGGGGCACTGGTGCCCCTGGCGCTCGGCGCGGCCCTGCTGATCCTCTTCGTACGCCGCCAGAGGCGCCGCGAGCACCCGCTGATCGACATCCGGATGTTCTCCCGCGCCGCGTTCTCCACCTCCGTCGGCTGCATCGTGCTCGCCATGCTGGCACTGGTCGGTCTGGAGCTGATCGCCGTCCAGTACCTCCAGCTGGTACTGCGCCTGAGCCCGCTGGAGACCGGCCTGCGGCTGCTGCCGCTCACCTTCGCCGCCATGGCCGCCGGCGCCACCGGTTCGTACACCCTCCAGCGGGTCGGCCCGCGCAGGATGGTCTCGCTCGGCTTCGTCCTGACCGCCGCCGCCGTGCTGCTGCTGACGCTGATGGGCCAGCAGGACCGGCCCGTGCTGCTCACCGTCGGGTTCGTCCTGCTCGGCTTCGGCCTGCAGACGACCCTGTTCGCGGCCTACGAGTCCATGCTCAGCGAGGCCCCGGCGGACTCCGCCGGCGGCGCGGCCTCCATAGGCGAGACCTCGTACCAGCTCGGCGCGGGCATGGGCATCGCCCTGCTCGGCAGCGTGATGAACGCCGCCTACGCGCCCGGCCTGACCGGCCTCCCCGGCGTCCCGGCCGAAGCGGCGCGCGACGCCGCGCACTCGCTCGGCGAGGCCTACCAGGTCGCCGCCCACCTCGGCGGCGCGGCCGGGGACTCCCTGCACGCCGCCGCCCGGCAGGCCTTCGTGCACGGGCTGCACGTCACGCTCCTGGTCAGCGCGGGCCTGCTGCTCGCGGGCGCCGTGATGGCGCTGAAACTGCCCCGCACCATGGACGGCGCCGAGCCGGCCGAGTGCGGCGACCCGGCCGCCGACGCCCTGCCCGCGGGGGCCGTACGCCTCCCCGCGCAGGGCGACGGCGCCGCGCGGATCCCCGGGCCCGGCGGGCCGGAACACGACAGCGCCGTCGGCGGGCGGCCCGGCCGCTCGGCCTGACCCCGAGCCGGCCCGGCCCGGCCGCGGCGCGGCGGAAATCCGGGGGTGGACCAGGGGCGGGAGCGACGACAAACTTGCACCGCTAGGTTTCGCCCCACGTGCCTGCCGGGAGGCCCCTCTTGTCCGCGTCGAAGACCCCCTTCGTCCCCACCGACCCGCTCGGGCTGGACGAGCTGCTCAGCCCCGAGGACCTCGCCGTCCGCGACACGGTCCGCACCTGGGCCGCCGACCGGGTCCTGCCGCACATCGCCCAGTGGTACGAGGACGGGGAGCTCCCCGGCATCCGCGAGCTGGCCCGCGAACTCGGCTCCATCGGCGCCCTGGGCATGTCCCTGACCGGCTACGGCTGCGCGGGCGCGAGCGCCGTCCAGTACGGACTGGCCTGCCTGGAGCTGGAGGCCGCCGACTCGGGGATCCGCTCGCTGGTCTCCGTACAGGGCTCGCTGGCCATGTACGCGATCTGGAAGTACGGCTCCGAGGAGCAGAAGGAGCGCTGGCTGCCGGGCATGGCGGCGGGCGAGCTGATCGGCTGCTTCGGCCTGACCGAGCCCGACGTGGGCTCCGACCCTGCCGCGATGCGCACGTACGCCAAGCGCGACGGCGGCGACTGGGTGCTCAACGGGCGCAAGATGTGGATCACCAACGGCTCGGTGGCCTCCGTCGCCGTGGTCTGGGCGCAGACGGACGAGGGGATCCGCGGCTTCGCCGTCCCCACCGACGCGGCGGGCTTCTCGGCGCCGGAGATCAAGCACAAGTGGTCGCTGCGCGCCTCGGTGACGAGCGAGCTGGTGATGGACGACGTACGGCTGCCGGCGGACGCGGTGCTGCCGGGCGTCACCGGGCTCAAGGGACCGCTGGGCTGCCTCAGCCACGCGCGGTACGGGATCGTCTGGGGCTCCATGGGCGCGGCGCGCTCCGCCTTCGAGACGGCGCTCGACTACGCGAGGACGCGGGAGCAGTTCGGCAGGCCGATCGGCGGCTTCCAGCTCACCCAGGCCAAACTCGCCGACATGGCGCTCGAACTCCACAAGGGCATCCTGCTCGCCCACCACCTGGGCCGGCGGATGGACGCGGGCACCCTGCGGCCGGAGCAGATCAGCTTCGGCAAGCTCAACAACGTCCGCGAGGCCATCGACATCTGCCGTACCGCGCGGACGATCCTCGGGGCCAACGGGATCTCCCTGGAGTACCCCGTCATGCGACACGCCACCAACCTCGAATCGGTCCTCACCTACGAGGGCACCGTCGAGATGCACCAGCTGGTCCTGGGCAAGGCGCTCACCGGGCTCGATGCCTTCCGGTGAGGGTCCCCCAGCCGGCGCCGGGTGGCGCCCCCGGCCTCAGCTCTGGTTGAAGAAGTCGCGGGTGCGCCCGCCCGCCTCACCGCTGACGATCTGGGTGTCGGCCGGGGTCAGGAGGAAGACCCTGGTCGCCACCCGCTCGATCGAGCCGCGCAGGCCGAAGGTCAGACCGGCCGCGAAGTCGACCACGCGCTTGGCGTCGCCCGGGTCCATCGAGGAGAGGTTCACGATCACCGGGACGCCCTCGCGGAACAGCTCGCCGATGCCGCGCGCGTCCCGGAAGCCGTCGGGGGTCACGGTCGCGATCCGCCGGCCCTGCTCGACCGCGGAGTCCGAGGCCACCTTCACGCGCGGGTCGGTGACCCACTGGTCGCCGGGTCCCGAAACGGAACCCTGCTGGCGCTCCACCGCCTCCGCGTAGTCGTCGTCGTAGTACCGCTCGTCGTCGCTGTCCTCCACGAGACCCAACCAGGCACTCGCCTTGCGTACCGAACCCATGGACGCCTCCTTTCACCGTGGCCAGTCTGTCTTCTTCCCCGCTGCCCCTATGGTCGTCCATGATGCTGACAACGCGCCAAGTGGATAGCCGCCGCGCAGGGGTTTCGTGACGCGACTGGTGCAGAACATCCGTTGCACGGTCAAGGTTCCCGGTGGCTACCGCTGCTGACTGAGTGAAAATACGACCACTGCCGCCGGCCGGGTGAGCCACTGGGACGGACGAGTGAACGACCAGGCTCGATACGATGCCCCCGAAACACGCGTATGACACACGGGGGAACCGAATTTGTTCGGCATTGTCAGACCTTGCACACACCGGCTCGGTGAGCGGTTCAAATCGGAGTGGATGGCTCATCTGTGCGGTCTCTGCCTGGCACTTCGCGGTGACCACGGGCAGTTCGCCAGGATCGTCACGAACTACGACGGCCTGCTGGTCTCCGTTCTGACGGAGGCTCAGTCCGGACCGCTGCCCGGCGCCCGGCGCACCGCCGGCCCCTGCCCGCTGCGCGGCATGCGCACCGCCCCCGTGGCCAACGGCGAGGGCGCGCGACTGGCCGCCGCCGTCTCCCTCGTGCTGGCCTCCGCGAAGGTACGGGACCACGTGGCCGACCGGGACGGGCTGTTGGCGCGGGCTCCGATAGCCGCCGCGGCGCGCACGGTGGCCCGCGGCTGGGACCGGGCGGGCGCCCGCACCGGGGCCTCGCTCGGCTTCGACACCGCCGTGCTCGTCGACGCCGTGGACCGGCAGGGCGGCATCGAGACCCTGGCCGGGCCGGGCACCTCCGTCCTCGTGGTCACCGAGCCCACGGAGACCGCCACCGCCGCCGCCTTCGCGCATACCGCGGTCCTGGCGGGGCGGCCGGGCAACGCCGCACCCCTGGCCGAGGCGGGCCGGTACTTCGGCCGGCTCGCGCACCTGCTGGACGCCGTCGAGGACCAGGCCGCCGACGCCGCCTCGGGCGCCTGGAACCCGCTCACCGCCACCGGAACCACCCTCGCCGAGGCCCGCCGCCTGTGCGACGACGCCCTGCACGGGATCCGGCTGGCGCTGCGCGAGACGGAGTTCGCCGACGCGGGGCTGGCCCACCGGCTGCTGGTGCACGAGCTGCGCACCTCGGTGGACCGGGCCTTCGGCACCGGCAGCTGCGCCCACACCGCCACCGACTCCGTCGGGCAGGGCCACGGCGCCCCGCCGCAGGGCTACGGACCGGACGCCGGACAGGCGTACGGGGCCCCGTACGGCGGCCCCGGCGCCGGCCCGTACGGGAACGGCAATGCCAACCCCTACGCCCCCGGTGGCCCCGGAGCCCCGCCGATGGGCCCCGGCGGCCCCGGCTGGGGCGGCGGCGGTGGCGGCGGCTTCGGCGGTCCGCCGCCGCCCCCGCAGAAGCCGCGCCGCGGGCTGCTGGCCGGCTGCGCCGTGTCCATCGGGCTCTTCTGCACCTGCCAGCTGTGCTGCACCGAGCACGACGGCCCCTGGTCCCGGCGCAAGCGGGACGCCTGGTGCGACGCGTGCCCGGACTGCAGCGGGTGCGACGGGTGCAGTGGCTGCTGCGACTGCTGCAGCTGCTGCGAGGACGGCGGCTGCTGCGACGGCTGCGGCTGCGACGGGTGCGACTGCGGCTGTAGCTGAGCCACCGTCAGGGTCCGCGCGCGTACGGCCCACAGGACCGGACGGGGTACCGGGGGATTCCCGCGCGGGCCCGCGTGGAAGGGTAGTCCGGCATGGATGACGAACGGGACACCAACGCCTGGCGGGAGTGGCACGAGCATCGCGTGGCCACCGTCTCCGCCCCTTACGGACCCCTCGCGCTGACCGGTACCCACTGGCTCGGCGACTACCCGGAAGGTCGAATTCCGGCCGTTCCGGGGCAGTGGCGCGCCACCGCCTCCGGGGTCGCGCTGAGCGCCGCCCCCGAGGACGGCCTCGAACTCGACGGCCGCCCCTTCGCCGGGGAGGCCGCCCTCGACGCCGACGAGGGGCCGCCCGCGCGGGCCCGGCTCGCCTCCGGGCGGCGCCGGTTCGCGGTGATCCTGCGCGAGGGGGAGTGGGCGGTCCGCGTCTTCGACCCCGACTCCCCGGCCCGCCGCGCCTTCCGGGGCGTCGAGGCCACCGCGTACGACCCGGCGTACGCGCTGCCGGGCCGCTTCCGCCCGTACCCCGAGCGGCGTGCCGTCCAGGTGGAGAACGTCGACGGGCGCTCCCGCGAGCTCGGCCTCGGGGGCGAGCTGCTCTTCGACCACGCGGGGCGGGAGCACGCCCTCCAGGTCGCGGTCGACGAGGGGGACGGCAGCCTGTGGGCCGTCTTCGCCGATGCCACCTCGGGCCGCTCCAGCTACCGCTTCCGCTTCCTGCGGCCCGGGATCCCGGGCCCGGACGGCGCCGTCACCGTGGACCTCAACCGGGCCCTGCTCCCGCCCTGCGCCTTCGCCGACCACTTCGTCTGCCCCTTCCCGCCACCCGGGAACACGCTGCCCTTCGAGGTCGCCGCGGGGGAGCGGAGGCTGAAAGGAGCCCTTGCCGCCGGTGACTGACGACAGGACACTCCCGTCAGCGTCATCCGGCGGACTTGTCAGGGGCACGGCGAAAGCGTGCGGGGCCACCCGTACGTCCGCCCCCGCCCCCCACCGCCGCTCACGGGCTCCGGCGCCCCCCACCTCTGCCGGGCCCCCGACCCCCTTCCGGGAGGACGTGAAGTGAGGAACAAGAAGATGAGCCGCATCCGCCTGCTCGCCGTCGCCGCCGGCCTGGCCGCCGTCGCCGGACTCGCCACGCCCGCCGTCGCCGGCGCGCACCCCGCCGACGAAGGCTTCAGCTCCGCCCGCCTCGCCGCCGCCGGGGCCTCGGTCCTGCGCGCCGACGTCGCGGGCACCGCCTGGCACACCGACCCCGCCACCGGAACCCTCGTGGTCACCGCCGATTCCACGGTCACCGAAGCCGACCTGGCCAGAATCCGCCACGAGGCCGGACCCGACGCCGGTGCCCTGCGCATCGAGCGCACCCCGGGCAAGCTGCGCAAGCTGATCTCCGGCGGCGACGCCATCTACACCAACAGCTGGCGCTGTTCGCTCGGCTTCAACGTGCGCAGCGGCGCCGACTACTACGTCCTCACCGCCGGACACTGCACCGAGGGCGCCGGCACCTGGTGGACCAGTTCCTCCCACACCACCACCATCGGATCCACCGTCGGCTCCAGCTTCCCCACCAATGACTACGGCCTCATCAAGTACGCCAGCAACTCCCCGGTCCCGCCCGGCACCGTCGGCAGCCAGGACATCACCAGCGCCGTCGACGCCACCAACGGCATGTCCGTCACCCGCCGCGGCTCCACCACCGGCGTCCACGGCGGCACCGTGACCGGCCTCAACGCCACCGTCAACTACGGAGGCGGCGACATCGTCTACGGAATGATCAGGACCAACGTCTGCGCCGAACCCGGCGACAGCGGCGGCCCGCTCTACTCCGGCAGCCGGGCGGTCGGCCTCACCTCCGGCGGCAGCGGCAACTGCACCTCGGGCGGAACCACCTTCTTCCAGCCCGTCGTCGAAGCGCTGAACGCCTACGGCGTCAGCGTCTACTGACCCGCGGGATCCCCCCCCGGTCCACGCGGTGCGGCCGGCCCACGCGCCCCGGTCGGCCCCCTGGACGTCCTCCCTCCTTCTGGGAGGATGTCCAGGAATCCGGTCCACGGGGAGGCAGGTCTCCGCATGCAGGTTCCCTCATGAAGCGCATCGGCGTGACCGGACACCGGTCGATCCCCGACGAGCTGCTGGGCCACGTCCGCGAGGCCCTGCGCACCGTGCTCGGCGGCCACCAGGGCCCGTTGGAGGCCCTCTCCAGCCTCGCCGACGGCGCCGACCAGCTCTTCGCCGACATCGCCCTCGAATGCGGAGCCGACCTCACCGTCGTGATCCCCAGCGGGGACTACGAGGACACCTTCGAGGACCCGGACGCCCTCGCCGGCTACCGCCGGCTCAAGCACCGCGCCACCCAGGAGGTCCGCATGGCCTTCGCCCGCTCCACCGACGAGGCCTACTACGCGGCGGGCGCCTACATCGCCGACTCCTGCGACCGGCTCGTCGCCGTCTGGGACGGCCTCCCCGCACGCGGGCACGGCGGCACCGCCGAGATCGTCTCCTACGCCCGGGCCCTCGGAAAACCCGTCACCGTCATCTGGCGCGCCGGCGTGACCCGGGACTGAGCCACGCCCCGCCCGCCCCTCAACTGCTGTGCCGGGCCAGCCAGTCCGTGTGCTGCGGAGAGACGTACCGCTCCGTCTCGTACACCGAGGACGGCCACTGCGCCTCCGTGATCGTCGTCTGCATCACGACCATCATCGCCGCCAGGTCCTGCTCGATCAGCGTGTGCGCCTCGATCAGCGGATGGTGGCGCCGCACCTCGTTCCAGGCGATCGCCGCCGCCGCGGCCGCGCTCAGCAGCCCCGCCGGCACCGGACCCGAGCCCGTACCGAACGCCCCGACCAGCGCGAACAGCAGGGCCAGACAGGTCAGCAGCACGATCGTCCACGACCACAGCGCCGTAGCCCGCCGCGATCCCTCCGTCTTGCGCCGGTACCAGTTGCGCTGCTCGATCAGCCGGTCCCGCACGTACGTCTCCCGGCGCACCGCGTACTCCAGCCCGCGCAGCCGGTTCATCGCCCCGGTGACCTCCCCGCCCTCCGGCACCAGGCCGGCCGTCCGCGGATCCTCCCAGCCCATCTTGCGGAGCTCGTCCAGCCCCTTCTCCAGCCGCGCCCGGTACAGCCCCTCCGCCCCGGCCACCTCGCTGCCGAAGGGCGCCCCGTGCACGGCGTAGCGCCACGCCAGGGACTTGATGAACTCCGCCGCGCTGCGGTTGAGCTGCCACTGCGGACGGGCCCGCCGCCGGGTCGCCCGTACGCCCACGGCCAGCACCCCCGCGTACGCCAGCGCGCTGATCGCCCCGAACACGTGCAGCGAGCCCACGGCGGGCCCGGACGGCAGGGCGGCGGCCCCGGCGGCCGCGACCAGCAGCAGCAGTTGCGCGCGGGTCGCCTGGGTGGACTCCCGCTGCCGGGAGACCGCCGCCTGGTCGGTGTGGTGGAAGAGGGCCGGCAGGTCCTCGTTGCGAAAGGTCATGCTGTCGGTCACAGCGCCCCCCTGATGTCGGCTGGCGGGCGGCCGGGACCCCGCGTCCGCGGGGCCCCCGCCGCCCTCCGTCGGATCACACCGCGAGCGGCTCCAGGTCCCGGTGGACCCGCCGCTCGTCCCGGGCGTACCGGGTCAGACCGTGGTCCTCCCCGAGGAGGCGCGTCAGCTCCGCCACCGCCTCCGCCCGCACCCGGGCCGCCTCCTCCTTGCGGCCCATCATGTCCAGACTGACCGCCATGTTCGACGCGCTCGCCAGGGTCTCCGGGTGGTGTGCCCCCAGGGCCTCGCGCAGCCGCATCACCGCGATCCGCTCCAGCTCCAGCGCACCCTCCGGATCACCCAGGTCGGCCCGCGCGTTCGCCAGGTTCAGGTGCGCGAACACCGTGTGCGGGTGGTTGTCGCCCAGCACCTCGCGCATGCTGCGGATCGTCTGGCGCAGCAGCGGCTCCGCCGTCTCCGCCGCGCCGGTGCCCCAGTGGAAGACCGCCAGGTTGTTGAGCGCCGCCAGGGTGTACGGGTGCTTCTCGCCCGGCACCTTCATGTACTCGTCCACCACCTCCTGCGCCAGGTCCCGCGCCGCGCCCGGGTCGCCCGTCGCGAACAGGTCCGAGGCCAGGTTCAGCTCACACGCCAGCAGGTCCGGATTGACCGAGGTGTACTTGGCCCGGTAGCGGTTGCGCGTGGCCGTCGTCAGCCGCAGCGCGTCCTCCAGCTCGCCCGCCCGCCGCAGCGACACCGCCAGGTTCTTCGCCGCCGACAGCGTGCCGGGGAACGCCCGCCCCAGCGTCCGCTTGTAGATGTCGTACGTCCGGCTCAGCAGCTGCACCGAATCGTCGTAGCGGCCCACCTCGCGCAGGTCCCGGGCCAGGTTCTGCGCCGAGGACAGGGTGTACGGGTGGTCCGGGCCCAGCACCTCGGTGCGCCGGTCGAAGACCTCCTGGTCGATCTCCCTGGCCCGCGCGTACTGCCCCACCATCCGCAGGTTCAGCGCCAGGTTGTTCGCGGCGGCCAGGGTGCGCGGGTGGGCCTCGTGGAAGATCTGCCCGAAGCCCTCGTGCGCCGCCGTCGCCAGCTCCATCGCCTCCCCGTACCGGCCCAGCGCGCCCAGGTCCATCGCCAGACCGCTCGTGGTCATGTACGTGTGCGGGTGCGAGGGACCCAGCGCGCTGCGCTGCCGATCCAGCGTGACCTCGTCCAGCTCCTTCGCCTCCACGAACCGGCCCTGCGACCGCAGGATGTTGGAGAGGTGGAAACGCAGGTACAGGTACTGGAGGTCGTCGCTGCCGAGCATCTCCCTCCACGACTCGCGCAGTTCCTCGCCCAGCGCGTACGCCGCCTTGAAGTCACCGCGCTTCCACAGGTAGCGCACCCGGTCGATCAGCAGCCGCCGGGTCTCCGGCTCCTTGCAGAACCGCGCCTCGGACGGGCTCAGGTGCGGCCAGATCGTGTTGAACCGCGGCCAGGTCGCCGGGTTGTCTATCGGCTCGTCGTCATCGGGCCGCGCACCCGCAAGGATCCGGTGCACCGCGTGCCGGGCCTCGCGCTGCTCCTCCTCCGACAGCTGCGCCCGGATCACCGCCTGCACCAGGCGGTGCACCTGGATGCTGTTGCTGACCTGGTCGACCTTGGCCATCGCGAACCGGCCGATCTCCCGGATCACCCGCCCCAGCACCAGCTTCTCCTGGAGCGAGGAGTCGTACGGCTTGAGCGCGTCGATCATCTCCTTGCTGTACAGGAGGTTCGCCGAGATCGGCTCCGGCGCGAAGAAGGCGCACAGCTGGAGCAGCCGCACGGCGGCGGGCGAGCGGGACTGCAGCCGCTCGATCGACACGTTCCAGGTGGCCGCCACCGGCTCCGGGTACCCGGGCGGCTGGTTCAGGCCCAGCACCCGCGCGGCCTGCTGGGCCAACTGCTCCAGGTACGCGGACACCGGCGTCGCCGTCTCCGCGATCCACGCGCCCGCCTGCTCGACGGCCAGGGGCAGGTCGCCCACCGCGACGGCCACCTGCTCGGCGTCGTCCTTGGTCAGCCCCGGTGCCCGGCGCTGGAGGTGCTCGATGGACTCCTCGCGCAGGAACACGTCCACCGGCAGCGCGTCCCCGTACTGCGACCAGGACTGGTTGCGCGAGGTGACCAGCACGTGCCCGGGGCCGCCCGGCGGGAAGAACCGCTTGAGCGTCTCGGGATCGTCGGCGTTGTCGAAGACCAGCAGCCACCGCGAGGACGGCACCCCGCGCCGCAGCAGGTCGATCGCCTCCTGGGAGGCAGCCGACATGTCCTCGCCGGTCTGCGCGCCCAGCCGTACGGCCAGCTCCGCGAGGGCCGCCACCACGTCGTCGGTCTGCTCGGAGGAGATCCACCAGACCAGGTCGTAGTCGGCCATGAACCGGTGCACGTACTCCAGCGCCACCTGCGTCTTGCCGACGCCGCCGAGCCCGTACAGGGTCTGCGGCTGCGGCAGCACCACGGCCATGCCGCCGCCGAGCTGGTCGCGCATCCGCTCCAGGACGATGCTGCGTCCGGTGAAGCCGGGGTTGCGGGGCGGCGCGTTCCAGATCTTCGGGACCGTCCCCGGGAAGCGGGGGCCGGGCTGGGAGGCGCTCGCGACGCTGTCCGGCAGCGCCATGGGGCGTTCCACGGCCCGCAGCAGGGCGGTGGTCGCGTGCACCTCGTCGAGGCGGAAGAGGTCCACCGGATTGCGGTCGATGTACGGCGTGGCCAGGCGTACGTCGCCCACCCGCAGCGGCACCAGCTGGCGGCGGCCCCCGGTCGGGTCCTCGGCGGCGGCCCGGTTCCACACGTCCACGGCCCGCGCCGACTTCAGGTAGGCGCTGGAGAGCAGCACCACGGTCCGGGCCGCGGTGTCGACGCCGATGCCCGCGCCCAGGGTGTCGCCGGGCGCGCCCGCGGCGGCCGCGGCGGGCACCTGCTCGGCGGAGACGTCCCGGGGGACGACCCGGAAGCCGGCCCGCGTCAGGACCGACTCGATCCAGTCGGCCCACATCCGGTTCTCGGCGACGTAGGAGAGGAACAGGTCGGCGGGCAGGGCCGGGCGGCGGCGGGTGAAGGCGTCCCGGATCCGCAGCCGGACCTCCTCGCCGATGGCCGGCATGGAGGTGACCTCGCCCCCGGTGACCACCGTGGTGAGCCGTTCGAAGGCGGAGAGCAGGGAGTTGGTGAGCCCGGCCTCGTCGCCGAAGGTGGCCAGGGTCTCCTCGTAGGCGTAGTAGGGACGGTAGGGGATCTCCACCGCGCCCCAGTAGGAGGTGAGTTCGTCGCCGACCAGGCCGTTCGGGAAGCGGTCGAACTTGATCCGGGCCAGGGCGCGGCCCGCGTCGGCCTTCTCCTTCTCGCCCTCGTCGATCCGCATCGGGACCGGGTAGATCTTGATGCCGCGGTCGTTGAACCGCTCGTCGATCTGCCGGGCGACGGAGGCGGCGCCGTCGATGGACTGGTCGGAGAGGGTGAAGCAGTCGACCAGGACGTCGGGCAGGTGGACGGTGCAGATGTCGGCGATGTCGGACAGTCCGGTGCGGCTGTCGATCAGGACGTAGTCGTAGTTCTTCTTCATGTCGGCCCGCAGGGCGTCGAAGAAGAGGCCGCCGCCGAGCCGGTCGTAGAAGTTGTCCCAGTCGAAGGTGGACACGGTCGCCGAGTACTCGCGGTTCTGCCGGCCCGCCGAGACGAAGTCCAGCGTGCCGCCGTCGGGGAACTCCCAGCCCAGGTTCTCGGGGGTGAGGGAGACGGCGTGCGGCTGGATCCGGGCGTAGTCCTTGTGCCAGTCGTCGGCGCGCTGCACGGGGCTGGTGGCCGCCCAGGCGTACTCGCTGATCAGGTCGATGACCCCGGTGGTGGCCCCGAGGGTGGAGGGGTCGAGGAAGGGGTGGAAGAAGCGGTGCAGGCCCGGGGCCTCCAGGTCCCAGTCCACGGCGAGGACCCGCTTGCCGTTGGCGGCGAGGATCCAGGCGGTGTTGGCCAGCGCCATCGTGCGGCCGGTTCCGCCCTTGTAGGAATAGAAGGTGACGATGCGTCCGCCTCGGCTGTCACGACTGGCTGTCATCCGCGTCCCCCCGGTCGGTGTCGGTGCTGTCGTTGTGTGCGTCGGACCCGTCCGACCCGTCGGACCCGTCGGACCCGTCGGAGCCGGCGTGCCCGCCGGGCCCGCGTTGCGCGGTGGGCGGGAAGGGCGCCGGAGGCGGTACGGGCGGTGCGCCCATCCCCATCGGCCCCAGCAGCCTCGGGCGTTCGGTGTGGGTGTTTCCGGCCGGCAGGTACACCTGGGCGTGTCTGAGGAACTGCTGGGCGGCCGCCTCGACGACCTGCGGCAGGATCTGTCCGAGGGTCTCCATGTTGGCCACGCCGTTGGCGGCGGCCCGGCAGGCTGCCCGGCCCTGGCCCATCTTGACGGGCAGGGTCTCCTCCAGCCGCCGTGCCAGCTCGGCCTCCTTCGCGCGGCTCTGGTGGTCGTACCGGTTCCACGGCACGACCACGTTGATCCACGGGCGGTGCTCCTGGTCGAAGGCGGCCAGCCGCTGGCGCCGGTGCTCGTCCTCCACCGCCCAGCGGTCGACGATCAGGATCTCCGGCCGGGTGGGCGGCTGCTTGCTGTCGAAGTGCCCGGCCTCGTCGTCGAAGGAGGACATCGTGGTCCGGTAGTTGAGGTTCTTGACGAGGTCCTCGGCCACGTACGCGATGGGCATCTGCGACACCGGGTGGTACGGGTTCCACTCCAGGGCGCTCTCCCCGTAGTACTCGGGACTGCGTCCCGCGGGCAGGTCGTGCCGGGAGGCGGCGGCGACGGTCACGTGCAGGGTGCGGGCGGGGCCGCCGCCCGGTCCGGCGGCGCCCCGCCCCCCGGCGGGGCCGAAGGCGCTGGGCACCAGCCGGTAGTCGAGCGGGCGGACGGGGTCGAGGCGGACGGTCTCGGCGACCCGCACGATCCGCCGGGCCAGCTCGTAGACGGCCTGCTCGTACTGCTCGGCGTACCCGCGGAGTTTGATCAGCCCGTACAGCCCGTCGGTGACGTAGCGTTCGCCGAAGGTGTTGTGGTTGAACTGCAACCGCTCGGCCGGGCCCGGGAGTTGCGAGGGGGGCACGGGGACCCACAGGGCGGGCACGATGGCCTCGGCCCGCTGGTTGCTGAGCGCGCCGTGCTGGATGGCGCGCTGCGCGAAGGCGAACCACTCCTTCCCGCACATCTCACTGGCGAAGTACCGCGGCGAGAACAGGGGGACGAAGACCCGGCAGGTGGCGAGTGCCGCCCCGAGCCGCTCCGACCAGCCCTCGCCGCTGCGTATCTCCCGGTCCATGAAGCCGGCCTCGGATCCCGCGGGCAGGTCGGTCAGCGCCATGATGTGGTTGCAGAGATCACGGAACAGGCGCTCCACCCACATGTCGGGATCGGGTCCTCCCGGCCCGAACCTCGGCGTATGGGCATAACTGAGAAAAAAGTAGGGCTGCACTGATGCGGGCACACGACCCCCGTCCCGAAGATGCGAGCGAAGAAACATCATTCCGGAGCTGCTTCGCCACATCCCCTCATCGTTCAGTCAATCAGCGTCTGTTTTCGGTCATCCAGTCCAGGGCGTGATCGACGGCGTCCGGAATCGAGAAGAGGACGGCGGATGCCCCTCCCACCCGGCCGCGGCGCAGCCGGGAATCGGGGAATGCCCCGCCGATCTCCGTGAAATCGCCGTCGTCCAGTCTGACGTCCTCGTACGAGGTCCACGCCCCCTCTTGTCCTCCCCCGTGCGGACCCCCCGGCAGGTTCACCTTCACCACACAGTCGTACATGCGCAAGGGGGGCTTCGGAATTCGATACTCCGCGAGATGGAATGCGGTGCAGGACGAAAATCCCACATTGATCATGAGTACCTGTCCTCCCTCCCAGCACAGCTTTCCCAGGGGGGAGTCCTCGCCCAGATGGCATTCCAGCCGGTGTTGCGCACAGAGCCGGTGAGCGTCGGCCCCGAGCGCCGCGAAAGAGGTCTGCGGATGGGCGCTGCGGGCGGCCCCCGGGGTGGTGCGGACCGTTTCGGACAGGACGCCCATGCCCTCGCCGGGCGTGCGCCGCGGATCGAAGGCGGGCATGCGGGAGCGGAACTCCTTCACCTCCCGCTCGCCCAGACCCGCGATCCGGGCCAGGTGGGTGGTGGAGGTGAGGGAGTTCGAGGCGGTGAAGGCCGGGACCACCAGGGTGCCGCCGGGGCCGAGCACCCCCAGCAGGGCGTCGCGCAGGACCTCGGCGCGCAGACCGGTCCCGCGCAGGGCGGCGTGCACCAGCAGCCGCTGACGGGGGCGCACTCCGAGGAGGCGGAGCTGCACGGCCAGCGCGAGGGCCCCGCCGGGCGGGGCCGCCGGTAACGACCGCTCGGGCGGCAGCGGGCGGGGCGCGCCGGGCGGTTCGGGTACGCCGGGCGGTTCGGTTGCGCCGGGGGCGCCGAGTGGTCCGGGCGGTCCGGGCGGGCCGGGCGTGCCGGGCGGGGCGTCGGGGTGGGGCGGGCCGGGGCCGCCGGGGGGCGTCACGCGTTCGCCGCCTTCAGCTCCCAGCGCAGCTCCTCCACGAGCCGCTTGCCGGTGACCGTCAGCTCGGCTGCCCCCGACAGCCGGTCCAGGGCGCGGTGGATCCGGTCCGCCCCGTCGGGCTCGTGCGTGGTGGTGGCCCGCCGGTACGCCTCCACCGCCACCCGCTCGTGCACGTCGGCCAGCAGCCGCGAGACGGGGACCGGCCGGGTGCGCCACGGCGACGGGTGCTGCCAGGCCCCGTCCAGCGCGTACAGGTCGGCCACCTCCGTCAGCGCCCGCAGCCGGGCCCGCCGCCGCCCGGTCAGCAGGGCCAGCGCGGTCTCCCGCACCCCGGCGCCGTACGGCACCCCGAGCGCGCCCGGCCCGTGCCGCCCGGCCTCGCCCCAGCCGACGGCCCGCGGGCCGCCCGCCAGCGGGGTCAGCGTGCTCAGCCCCACGGCCGCCGCGCGGGCGAACACGGGGACGGTGCGGTGCAGCAGCGCCCAGGCCGCGTCGAGCCGGCCGCCCCACTCCCGCGCCTCGCCGGCCCCGAGCCGCAGCCGGGGCGGGCGGGCGAAGCAGTTGCGGTACGGGTCCAGGTCCTCCAGGGCCACCGGGGCCGCCCCCGGCCCGGGCGACCAGGACCGTACGGGCAGCCAGCGCGCGTCCCCCGCCTCCGGGCCGAAGCGGTGCTCGGTGCGCCCGTCCCGTACGGCGTACCCCTCGCCGGTGTGGTGCAGCGAGGCCCGCCCGTCCGTGCCGGGCTCCCCGAGCCGCAGCAGGCCCAGCGTCGGCAGGTACACCTCCCCGTCCCGGTAGGCCACCTCCGCCGGCAGCTCCAGCCCGCCCCGCAGCACCGCCGCGGCGGCCAGCGCGGCCAGCCGGCGGGCCGCGCCGGGCCCGTCCGCCCGCCCCTCCCGGAGGGCCTCCAGGGCCTCCAGTACCCAGGTCCGGGTGAACGGGTGGTCCAGTACGGCGTCCAGCGCGTCCGCGCCCGCCCCCCCGGCCGCCTCCACCGCGGCCAGCAGCTCCCAGGCCCGCGCCCGGTCGGGGTCCGGTGCGAGGTCGGCGTGCAGCCGGGCCAGCAGGACCCGGGTCAGCTCCTCCTGCGACCGGGCGAGCGCGCCCGCGTCGGTCAGCTCCGGGGCGCTCTCCCGGGCGGCGGTGCGGCCCTCCACGCCGTCCACCAGCTCGCGCAGGTCGGAGCAGTACACGGAGGGGTTGTCGAAGCCGCCCGGCTCCGCGTAGCGGTGGGTGTAGAGCCCGCCGCCGCACGAACGTACGACGGGGCAGCGCCGGCACGTACCGCTGACGCCCGCCAGGCCCAGTTGCCGGGCCCGTACCCCGGGATGGGCCGCGACCAGGTCGAAGGGGTGGTCGAAGACGTTGAAGCCGGTGGCGGCGGCCCCCTCGAAGGCGGTCTTGAGGGAGTCGACCTGCTCCAGGGTCCCGTCGGTCTCGACGACCACGAGGTCGGTCGGGGCCAGCCCCAGGGACTCCGTCAGGCTGGGCCCGCCGCGCAGGGTGGACAGCAGGGACTCGAAGAGCCGTACGGGCACCGGCCGGTCCAGCCGGTCCCAGCGGTCGAAGACCCGCAGCAGCCAGCGCGCGTACGCGTCGGGCGCGCCGTCGGGCCGGACCGGCGGGGTCTGCCAGGTGGCGTGCGGGAGCAGGAAGTCGATCCGGGGCGGCTCCAGTTCGACCAGGGCGTCCAGGACGGCGCAGGGGTCGTTGGCCACGTCCACGGTGCACAGGAGGCCCTGGTAGAGGTGGCGGTAGGGCGCGGAGCGGAGCAGATCGACCGCGGCCAGCACCAGGGGGTGGCTCGTGCGCCCGTCCGCGAAGCGGCGGTGGCGGTCGTTGGCCGCACGGTCCCCGTCGAGGGAGATGCCCACCCGGACGCCGTACTCGGCGAAGAGGTCCAGGTACCGGGGGCTCAGCTGGAGGCCGTTGGTGTGGATCCGCAGATCGAGGGCGGCCGTACCGGCGAGCGCACGGGTGAACTCCTCGCACACGAGCCGTAGTCGGCCGGGACCCGCCAACAGGGGTTCCCCTCCGTGGAGGATCACCGTGACGGAGGGGAGTTCATGGTCACGGGCATGTTCGGCGAGCCGCGACGCGGTCTGGGAAACGACCCCGGGGGAGATCACCTTCGGCCGGGCTCGCCAGCTCTGATCTGCGTGTTCGTAGACATAGCAATGATCACAAGCAAGATCGCATCTGCTGTGAACCTTGAGGACGATCTCGCGGAATGCGATCAGGCCGGTCATTCCACCAGTCTAGAGCGCGTACCTCTCCGTCAGAGCGCAGAGTTGAAGATCGGTGCCTGAACGTGACGACCGGATTCCGAGGGGAGGACCCGGCCGACCGCCGCGGCGGCGGAAGCGCTGCGCGCGTCGATCCGCGTGAGCGGGACCCGGCGGTCCTTGTCCGTGCTGGTCGGGGGGGTTGCGGAAGTGTTCACGACACCGTCCTCGGGGAGGCCATCTGAAATGGGGGGAAATGACACCAGTGCGTTACTGCTGTCAAGCGTGGACTTTACTCGCCCACACCCTATTGGCAACCGAGACATGACGCCTGGTCAAGCGTTCTATAGAAAGCGTGGCGCAATTCTCAAGAGGGCGCTTTCGGCCGTTCGCCGCAATGCAAGATCCAATTTCCGGGCGGGGGCGCGCGGGGACCGCCGGGGGTGCCCGGGACGCGCGTCACCGCAGGTCGGTAGGTTGGGCGGATGCCCACAGCCCCCGTGATCCTGCTGCTGTCCGGAAGCCTGCGCGCCGGGTCCTCCAACGACCGCGTGCTGCGCACCGCCCGCGAGGTGGCCGCGCTGGCCCCCGAGCCGATGGAGGCGGTCCTCTACGAAGGCCTCGGCGGGCTCCCGCACTTCAACCCCGACGACGACCGCGACCCGCTGCCCGCCCCGGTGGCCGCACTGCGCGCCGCGATCGCCGGGGCGGCGGCGCTGCTGATCTGCGCCCCGGAGTACGCGGGCACCCTGCCCGGCTCCTTCAAGAACGTGCTGGACTGGACGGTCGGCGGCACCGAGATCTGCGACAAGCCCGTCGCCTGGGTGAACGCGGCCGCCCCCGGCCGCGGCGAGGGGGCGGCGGCCACGCTCCGGACGGTGCTCGGCTACACGGGGGCCGCCGTCGTGGACGAGGCCTGTGTCCGCGTCCCCGTCGGCGGTGGGGAGCCCGCCGCGGACGGCCTCCTGACGGACCCGGCCGCCCGGGAACGCCTCGCCGGGGTGCTCGCCCTGTTGGCCGCGGCCGCACGGGAAACGGGCGACGCCTGAGGGGAGTTCGGGGGCGGGGCCGGGCGGTCCCCGGCGGCCGCGGGGGCCTCGGGGGCCGCGAAAACGTTTGACCCCCGTACGCGTCGGCGGTCGGATGGGGCACATGAGCACAGGACGGACGGGCACCGGCCCGGCGCACCACGACGAGGACCTCGTACGCCGCCTGATCGCGGGGCAGTTCCCCCACTGGGCGGAGCTGGAGGTCACCCGCTTCCCCTCCGGCGGCACCGTCAACGCCGTGTACCGGCTCGGCGGTTCCCTGGTCGTACGGCTCCCCCTGGCGCGGGGCGGGGCCGAGGACGTGCCGCTGGAGCGGGAGTGGCTGCCCCGCCTCGCCCCCCGGCTGCCCGTGGCCGTCCCCGAGGTGCTCGGGGCCGGGGAACCCGGCGAGGGGTACCCGTGGCCCTGGTCGGTGTACCGGTGGATGCCGGGCGAGAACCCCCGCGAGGGGGCGCTGACCGAGCCCGGACCCCTGGCCGCGGACCTCGCCGCCTTCGTGGGGGCGATGCGCGGGGTCACCCTGCCGGGCGGACCGCGGGCGTACCGGGGCGGACCGGTCGCCTCCCTCGACACCGGGACCCGGGCGGCGATCGAGGAACTGCGCGGGATCCCGGAGGAGGGCGTCGACTGCGACGCCGCGACCGCCGTGTGGGAGGAGGCGCTGCGGGCCCCCGCCCGGTACGGGCCACCGGTGTGGCTGCACGCCGACCTGATGCCGGGGAACCTGCTGGTCCGGGACGGCCGGCTGGCCTCGGTGATCGATTTCGGGTGCACCGGCGTCGGCGATCCGGCCTGCGACCTGTTCCCCGCGTGGAACCTGCTGCCCGCCGGCGCCCGGGAGGTCTTCCGTGCGGCGCTCGGCGTGGACGACGCGACCTGGATCCGGGGCCGCGGCCGGGCCCTCTCGCAGGCCCTGATCTCCCTGCCGTACCACCGCCGGACGAACCCGGCGATGGCCCGCAGCGCCCGCCACACGATCCGCGCGGTGCTCACCGGGGCCTGACCCGAGCCGGCCGGGGCCGGCACCGACCCCGGCCGGCCGTACCGGCCCCGCCCCGTATCCGCCCCCGTGCCGGCCCCATCCGCCCCGCCCCCGCCCGCGCCGCTCTCGCCCCGGCCTCGCCCGGACGGGTCCGTCCGGGCCCGGCTAGGCCGCACCGGCGCCCGTACCCGTACCCGTACCCGTAGCGGCGCCCGTGCCGTCGGCCGGGCCCGGGCCCGCGGCGGACGGCGGTGCGGGCCGGTCGGCGGCCGGGTCGGAGCGGTCCCGCCTGACCTCCCGCAGGTACGCCAGCGCCTGCCGGCGGGACACCTCGCCCAGGAGCCGGTGTTCGTGGAACCCCCGGCGGGCCTCGTTGCGGGCGTTGACGAGGGCCTCGGCCCGCAGGACCAGCAGGCCCGCGAACGCCGTCGTCGCGGCCGCCCACCAGGGGGCCCCGTCCAGTGCCAACGGGCCGGCCGCCAACAGGCCGCCGAGCGGGGCGAGAAGGCGTGTGACGGTCATGTGCGTGCTCCTCGAACGAACGGACGACGGATCGTGGCGGGGGACGCGCAGGGGCCGACGGATCCGTCAAGAAATCCTGCGGACCTGACGGTTGGCCGTACAGGAGACGCTCCGATGGCCAATATGAGTGCTCCGGGGCGGACTTGGCGCCTCGGAACCGGCCGCGCAGGCCCTGGCCGACGCGTCCCGCCGACCACCGTTCTATGCCCGCCGCACCCCCGCTGACCAGCGACGTCCGGCACCTGTGAACGAGTGAACGCCAATGAACGGCTCGTGAACGAGGAGAGCTGATGGCAGCATCTGCCGGCTTTCGGCCACGGGGGCCCCAGCGCCCCGATCCGGCGGCGGCCCCACCGGAGATACGGCCCTGGGTGACGCTCATGCGCCGGGTCCACGACGAGCTCTACGAAGGACTGGACCCGGCCGAACGCCCCACCGTCACCGCACTGGCCGAAGCCGCCCACTGCAGCCGGTCGTACGTCTCGGAGTCCTTCTCGGGCAAGAGACCCCCCTCGCTGTCCCCCTTCCTGTCCATGGTGACGGCGCTCGGCGGGGACCCCGCCGAGTGGGAGCCGCGGTGGCACCGGGCCGTCGCAGAGCGGGAGTCGGCCGTGGAGGCGGGCGCCGGGTCGGCCGTAGGGGAGGAAGAGCCCCTTCCGCCGCTGCCCGGGGTCGAGGACGCCGACGCGGACGGGTCCCAGGAGCCCGCAGCGGACGCCCCGCCGTCCGCTGCGGGTCCCGCCCCGGACATCCGCCGCTACCCCGTCCGCAGGCTGCTGCGGAACGCCGTCGCGTGGGTGGTCATGGCGTTCACCTGGCCGGCGCGGACCCGCCGGGACCGGCAGGCGGGACGTCTGCGCCGCAAGCTGGTCAAGCAGGTCAGGGACAGGACGGCCGACGAACTCGCGCGGGCCGAGGCCCACCACTACCTCCAGCCGCGGTTCGCGGTCCTGACCACGCGCCGGGAGGAGTACGCCGGGCGGGGCCGCCGGGACAGGAGGGCCCGCAGGAGCGAACCCGTACCGGTGGCGACCCGCGTGACGAGCATCCGCGCGCTCTACGAGGAGACCGACGACCTGGTCGTGCTCGGCAAGCCGGGCATGGGCAAGACCACCCAGCTCGCCCGGCTCGCACACCGCCTGGCCGTCGAGGAACTGGACGGCGGCGCCGACGGCGAGCCCCTGCGGGTCCCGGTCTACCTGCGCCTGGACACCTACCGGGGCGAACCGCTGGAGGAGTGGCTGGCCGAGGCGATCGTCCGTCAGTACGGCGACGTCTCCCGCCTGCTGGTGCGCACCTGGCTGAGCGAGCACCGGCTGCTCCCGGTGCTGGACGGCCTGGACGAGGTGCCGGAGGGGGACCGGTCCAAGTGCGTCGCGGAACTGCGGCGCCTGCGCCGCGCCTGTCCGGGGATGGCCGTCGGCTGCCGGACGGACGAGGCCGACCTGCGCCGTCTCGCCTTCGCCCTCCGTTCCCGGCACTACGTCGAGATCCAGCCCCCGGGCCGGCAGGACGTCCAGGACTTCCTCGCCGCCGACCGGGAGGCCCTCGCGGACGTGCACGCCGCGCTGGAGGAGGACGCGGACCTCTGGCCGCTGCTCCAGTCGCCCATGATGCTCGGCTTCATCCGCGTCACGTACCGCAACAGGCCCGCGACCGACCTGCGCCGGCCCGGCAGCCTCGCCGAACGGCGCGGCCGGATCTTCGACGCCTACGTGGGGGAGTGCCTGCGGCGCGAGCGCCCGCGGCCGGACGGGGCCCCCGAGCGGACCCTGACCTGGCTGACCTGGCTGGCCCGGACCCTGACCGAGCGCGGTGAGCACGTGCTCTACCTGGACCGCCTCGACCTCGGCTGGCTGTCGCGCACGGAGCAGATGCTCCCGCGGATCGTCCCGAACCTGGCCATGTCGGTCTGCGCGCTCGGGCTGCCCGTCCTGTGGGTGGCGGCGGCGGTGCGCGCCGGGGTGGTGCACACCAGCGTCTCCGGCGCGGCGGCCCTCGCCGCCACCATGGCGGTCACCTGCGCCGTGACGGCGTACAAGTCGGAGAAGCGGGCCATGGAGGCCGGCGAGGACGGCGGCGAGGACGACGGCGGCCGACGGCGCGGGGCCCTCGTGGGTCCCGTCGCGGCCACCGGGCCGCTGATGGTCCTGATGGTGTACTGGCTGGTCTACGTGGCGCACGTCGACCTGTTGGCACCGGGAGCCGTGGTGGTGGCCCTCGCCTACATGTGGGTCGCCGCGACCCAGATGGAGGCCTCCTTCACCGATGTGTTCGATCCGGTGGAGCAGATGCGGTGGACCTGGCGGCGAAGCGAGCGGATGATCTATTCGAAGGCCAAGTTCCACATCGTGCGCGGTGCGTTGTCCCTGTTCATGTGGATCGCCATCGAGTTCCTCCTCGGCTACGTCGTCCACCTGCTCTGCCCGGAGCCCTCGTGGATCGGCCCGGCCGCGGCCGCGCTGCTGGGCCTGGTCTACATCGTCGGCAACCAGTTCGAGCCCTCGCTCCAGGACCGCCGGCCGCGCCCCAACGAGGGGGTCCGCCGCACGGTGCGCTTCTCCCTGGTCCACGGGTTCGCCGGGCTGGCCGTGGGGGCGCTCGGCCTGATCGTGCTGATCGGCCTGGCGGTGCCCGGCCACGATCTGCGGCGGGCCGGCTTCGTGGCCGCCCTGCTGGGGCTCCTGTTCGCCGTGGTGCGGGGTTTCCGGTTCGGGGGCCTGGCGGTCCTGCGGCACTGGACGATCCGGGCGATCCTGGCGTACCGGGGGCACACCCCCTACCGGTACCGGCGGTTCCTGCACACCGCGGAGGAGCGGGTGCTGCTCTTCCGGACGGACAGCGGCTTCTTCTTCCCGCACCGCCTGCTGCAACTCCACCTGGACACGCAGGTGGAGCGGCTGCTGCCCCGCGTCACGCCCGGCCCGGCGGTGCCCGCCGCACGGGGCCGGACGTAACGGGTCACGGCACTCTAGGCGTCGGCCGGCCGGCGCGGCTCGCGCCACATGCCCCACAGCACGGGCCCGCCGCCCGGCAGCGGCACCTCCGCGCGCACCCGGAAGCCGAAGTGCTCGTAGAGGGGGAGGTTGGACGGCTTGGAGGACTCCAGGTAGGCGGGCAGGCCCGCCGCGTCGGCCTTGGCCAGCCCCGAGCGCAGCAGGGCCGCGCCGTGGCCCTGGCCCTGGGCGGCCGGGTCGGCGCCGATGAGGGCGAGGTACCAGTGCGCCTCCTGCGGCGTGTGCGCGGCGGCCGCACCGACGGCCTCCCCGAACAGGCCCGCCCGGTCGCCGAGGATGGCGCGCAGCTCCTCGATGGTCCCGGCGTCGGGAACGGCCTTGTCCCCCGCCTCCGGGGCCACCCAGAAGGAGGCGGCCGATCCGGTGCGCTCGCACACGCCGTGGTGGACGTACTGCCGGGTGAAGAGGGTGGTGAAGTACCGTCCCAGGGACTCCTCGCGGGAGGCGTCGTCGGGGAAGAACCAGCGCATCATCGGGTCGTCGTCGAAGGCGCGGGTCAGGATGCGGCTGACGAGGGGAGCGTCTTCGATCGCGGCCGTTTCGGGCGTGTTCGTTATCGACATACGGGTCATTCTGCACCCGATGATCTTGAACCCGGAGCCGGGGTCCCGCTCCCCGCGCACCGGGTCGGACGCGGCGCCGGCAGGGCCTAGGCGGGCTGCTCCTCGCCCACGGCCGGGGCCGGGAGTTCGCGCAGCAGCCAGTTGAGGACGTCGGGCAGGGCGCGGAAGGCCGCGAAGTGGGCGGCGACCGGGTCGATGGTGGTGGTGGCGCCGGGGATGCGGCGGCCCAGCCAGCGGGAGTGGCCGACCGGGGAGAACACGTCCAGCTCCCCGTGCCAGATCAGGACGGGGGAGCGGATGTCGGCGGGGTCGAAGCCCCAGGGGCGGCTGAAGGCCAGGATGTCGTCGATCCAGCCCCAGGCCGAGGTCCGGACCCCCTCGCGGTAGTTGCGCAGCAGCATCGACCGCAGGCCCGAATCGGAGACGATCAGGCGGTCGTTGAGGGTCAGCTCCCGGCGCAGCTCCTCCAGGAGCCGCCCCGGGTCCCGGCGGATCCCGGCGGCGCGGGGGATCAGCCGGGCGGCGAGCTCCTCGGGGTCGTCGGTGGCGGTGGTGTACTCCCGTACGTTCGAGGCGGCCATCCCGGCGAACCAGTCCAGGTCCTCCGCGTCCCGTGGGGCGAGGGGGACCAGGGCGGCGGTCCGGGTCACCCGGTCGGGCAGCAGAGCGGCGCAGGCCAGGGCGCCGGGGCCGCCCCCGGACCGGCCGGCCACGGCGAAGGTGTCCAGGCCGAAGGAGTCGGCGACGGCGGCCACGTCGTGGGCCACGTCGGCTACGGTGCGGCCGGGGTGGCGGTCGGAGGCTCCGTAGCCGGGCCGGTCGTAGGCGATGAGCTGCATCCGCCGCTGGTAGAGCACCATGCCCCGGGGCGCCGGGCCCAGACGGCTGCCGGGCATGCCGTGGAGCAGGAGGACGGGCTTGCCGTCAGGATCGCCCCAGCGTTCGGCCACCAGGGTGCGTCCGTCCGCGGTGCGCACTTCTTTGCGCACGCGTTCCCTCCCTCACGTCCGACGCGAGCAGTCAGGGTGATTGTGCTCTTCGGTCGGGGAACGCGGTAGGCCGCAGTGCGAAAAGACAGGGTCCGCGCCGTGCCTCCCGGCCGCGCTCAGGCCTGCGGTGCCCTCGGCGGGCCCGGGACCAGCAGGGCCGTCGCCGACCGGGCCCGCTCCAGGGCCCGGGCGCGGTCCGCGCCGCGCTGGCCGAGGACGACCCGGGTGCTCAGCCCGTCCAGCAGGGCCAGCAGCTCCGAGGCGCGGGCGGACACGTCCAGGGGTGCGAACCGGCCCTGGTCCACCCCCTTGGTGAGGAGCGCCTCCAGGTCCTGCTGCCAGCCCTCGTCGATCTCCTCCTGGGCGGCCTTCAGCGGTTCGTTGGAGGCGGTGCGGGCCCACAGCTCGATCCAGAGCGTCCAGCGCGGGTCGCGCGGCCCCTCGGGGAGGTACAGCTCCAGGAAGAGGTCCAGCTTGCGGGGGGCGGTCAGCCGCCGGCCCAGCAGCGCCCGGCGCTCCCCGGCGAGCTGCTCCTCGCTCCAGCGCAGGGCCTCCAGCAGGAGCCGGTCCTTGCTGCCGAAGTAGTACAGGATGTGGCCGCCGCTGGTGCCGAGCCGCTCCGCCAGCGCGGACATCGTGAGCGTGGCGAGGCCGTCCTCGGCGATCGCCGCCATGGCCTCTTCGAGCATCCGCTCCTGGGCGATCCGCCCGTCGCGCCGCCGTGCCGCTCCCGCCACCGGTCCCCCTTCCCGATCTTCCTGGGCCAGACCTTATCCCGGACAGGGTCTTGACGTGGCCGTATGCCGCACCGCATCTTGAATGCCATTCAAGAACCTAGAACGTCATTCAAGGTTCATGGCCGGCGTCAGCCAGAGTCAGGGGTCCGTCGTGGCACAGCAGGAGACACAGCAGGAGACACAGGAGAGAGCCGACGTCGACGAGGTGTTCCGCGTCGAGACGCACGGCATCGACCCCATTCCCGACGCGGAGCGCCACGGCGGCGCCAAGGACCTCTTCTGGCTCTGGTTCGGCTCCAACCTCACCTTCACCTACGTGATCAACGGCGCCCTCGCCGTCGCCTTCGGGCTCTCCTTCTGGCAGGCCACCGCCGTGGTCGTGCTCAGCGCCCTGTCCTTCTTCGCGATCAGCGCCGCCGGACTCAGCGGCATCCGCACCGGCACCGCCACCCTCGTCATCTCCCGCGCCGCCTTCGGGACCCGCGGCAACTTCCCCGCCGGCGTCCTGAACTGGGTGGTGAGCATCGGATACACCATCGTCAACACCGTCGTCGGCACCCTGGCGCTGGAGCTGCTCCTCGCCCAGAGCGGCCTCGCCGACGGGAAGGCGGCCCGCGCCCTCGCGCTCGCCGTCACCCTCGTGCTCACCTTCGCCGTCACCCTGTGGGGCCACGCCACCGTGCAGTTCGCCGAGCGCTGGGCGGCGTACGTGCTGGCCGCCGGTTTCGGCGCGCTGCTCGTCTTCGTCCTGCCGGGCGCCGACACCTCCGCCGCCCCGGCCGCCGCGCCCGGACTCTCCGGCTGGAGCCTGGCCTTCGTGGTGATGCTCGCCGGGCCGTTCTCGTACCTGCCGATGCCCGCCGACTACACCCGCTACCTGCCCCGCACCACCTCGCTGAAGTCGATCACCTGGACCGGGGCCCTCGGCGGCATCGTCTCCTCCGTGGCCCTCGGCGTCGCCGGGGTGGCCGCCGCGACCCAGACCGACATGACCGACGCCGTCGCCGGAGCCGAGGGCCTGCTGCCCGGCTGGTTCCGGCCGCTGTTCCTGTTCCTGGTCCTCGGTGGCTCCGTCACCAACTCGATCATCACCCTCTACTCCTCCGGCCTGAACCTCCAGGTCCTCGGCATCCCGTGGAGCCGCGCCCGCGCCCTCGGCATCAGCGGCGCCGTCACCGCCGCCGGCTCGCTCGCCGCGCTCTTCCTCGCCGACTTCACCACCTCGCTGCTCTCCTTCCTCTCCCTCCTGATCATCGTGTTCGCCCCCTGGGGCGGGGTCTTCCTCGCCGACATGCTGATGCGCCGCTGCCACTACGACGCCGACGCACTGCACGCCGGGTGCCGGGGCGCCTACTGGTACCGCTCCGGCTACCACCCCGCCGGGATGACCGCCCTCCTCGCCGGTCTGGTCTTCGCCGCCCTGACCTGCGACTCCGAGCTGTGGACGGGACCGCTCGTGGCCCCGCTCGGCGGAGCCGACCTGACGCTGTTCGGCTCGGTGGTCTCCGGACTCGTCTACTGGGCCCTCGCCCGCCGCAGCCTCCCGGCGCACGCCCCCGCGGCCTGACCTCCCCCCCCCGTACGTCCCCCCGTACGTCCACGCACCCGTACGTCCACGCACCCGTACGTCCACGCACCCTGGAGCACCCATGTCCCGTCCCCTCCCCGCCGACCTGCTGCTGACCGGAGCCCGGATCCACACCGTGGACCCGGACCTGCCCGAGGCCGAGGCCCTCGCCGTCCGCGACGGGGTGATCGTCTGGGTCGGTCCCGACGCCGGGGCGGAGGCCTGGGCCGGTCCGGACACCGAGCGGATCGACGCGGGCGGCCGGCTGGTCCTGCCCGGGTTCGTCGACGCCCACAACCACGTCCGGCTCGGCTCCGACGCCGACTGCGTCCAGCTCGCCGGGGTGCGCACCCTGGAGGGCATCCGGGAGCGGATACGGGCCTGGCGGGCGGAGCACCCCGATGCCGGGTGGATCGAGGCCGAGGCCTTCGACTACTCCGCGATCCCGGACGGCCGGATGCCCACCGCCGCCGACCTGGACCCGGTCACCGGGGACGTCCCGGCGATCGTGCTCTCGTACGACGTCCACACGGCCTGGCTGAACACCGCCGCCCTGCACCGGCTGGGCGTCTCCCGGGACCGCACGGACCTGCCCTTCGGCACGGCCGCCGTGGACCCGGAGACCGGGGAGCCCACCGGCTTCGTCAAGGACTTCGCCGTCAAGGGCCTGTCCCGGGACGGCCACCGGGCGCTGCGCGAGCTCGGCGTTCCGTGGGCCTCGCCCGACCGGCAGTACGGACGCCTCGCCAGGAGCCTCGACGACGCCATCGGCTTCGGTATCACCACCGTCGTCGAACCGCAGAACTCCCTCGACGACCTCGAACTGTACGAACGCGCCCGCGCCGAGGGCCGGCTGCGCTCGCGGATCGTCGCCGCCCTGTTCCACCCGCGCGGCACCGGTGACGCCGACCTGGACGCGTTCGCCGGGGCCGCCCGGCGGTTCGCCGGGGACCGGCTGCGGGTGGGCCCGCTCAAGCTGTACATCGACGACGTGGTGGAACCCCGTACGGCCGCGCTGCTGGAACCGTACGCGGGCTGCGGCCACCACCGGGGCGAGACCTTCTACCCGGCCGAGGAGTTCGCGGAGCTGCTGGCGAAGCTGGACGCGCGGGGCTTCCAGTGCTTCGTCCACGCCACCGGCGACCGGGGCATCCGCACCGTCCTGGACGCCGTCGCGCACGCCCGCGCCGTCAACGGCCCGCGCGACGCCCGCCACCAGGTGGTGCACGTGGAGTGCCTGGACCCCGAGGACGTGCCGCGCTTCGCCGAGCTGGGCGTGGTCGCCTGCATGCAGCCGCGGCACTGCGCGCCCGAGATCGCGGGACCCGGTCAGGACTGGGCCGAGAACGTGGGGGAGGAGCGCTGGCACAAGGCCTGGCCGATGCGGAGCCTGCACGAGGCCGGGGCGGTGCTGGCCTTCTCCAGCGACTGGAACGTCGCCGAGATGGACCCGATGGTCGGCATCTACACGGCGGTCACCCGCCGCCCGCTGTCCGGCGGCGGCCCTGCGTGGCAGCCGGCGGAGACGGTGGACGTGGAGACGGCGGTGTACGGCTACACGATGGGCTCCGCCCACGCCAACTTCCTGGAGGAGGAACGCGGTTCCCTCACCGTCGGCAAGGCGGCGGACTTCGTGGTGCTCTCCCGCGACATCCTGCGGATCCCGGCGGACCGGATCCCGGGCACGGTGGCCGAAACCGTGGTGGTGGCGGGCGAAATCGTCCACCGGGCGGGCTGAGTTCCGGCGGCGGGTGTGCCTACGCTGCCCCTCCGGGGCGGCTCCGCCCCGGGAACGGGGGGTACGTGGACACGCTCGTCGAGTTCGTGGTGCTGGCGCTCATCGCCCTGACGGCCGGAACCCCGGCCCGCAGGACGGTCTCCCGCGGGGCGGCCGCACGTACGGCGTCCGCCTCGGGCGGCGCCGCCGTGGCCGTTCCCTGCCGGGCGCGTTGGCGGCAGGGGACGCGGCGGCGGTTCTTCGGCTACGGGAAGCTCGGCGTCGGCGCCGACGGCGCGGGCGCGGAGTTCAAGGCCCCGCTGCGCGGAGCGGTCGCGGTGCCCGTGGGCGGCCGGGTGGCCGTCCGGGAAGGCCTGCGGCCGGGCATGCGCGTGCTGGAGTACCGGGCCCCGGACGGGCGGCGCGTCGACTTCCAGGTGTACGAGGCCGAGGTCGCCCGGGCGGCCCGGCTGCTGGAGGGACCGGACCCGGCGGGCCGGTGAACCGGACGGACGGCCGCCCGCCGGAGAGGTCCGTCCGGGGGCGGGGCCGGGATCGGGGTCGAGGTCGGGCCCGGACGCGGGGGCTTCCGGCCGGTGGGCGGGGGCGTGGGTGAACACCGCCGTCCCGGGGGTTTTCACCGTCCGGGTTCGGCTGCGGGTCGGGGGCCGGTTCCGGGTCCGGGTCCGCCGGCGGAGCCGGGTACGGACGGGTCGTCGTCGGGCAGGCCGCTGCCCACCGCCGCCCCCGGTCTGCCCCGGCGCGTGACCGCGCAGGCCAGGGTGATCGCGGCGCCGGCCACGGCCCAGGCGGCCAGCACGAGCATCGGCCCGCGGGCGCCGTTGCCGTGGAAGTAGGTGATGGAGCGGGCGGCGTACGTGCCGGCGCCCGGCGGCAGGGCCGGGCCGATCGCGCTCCAGAACGGCGGCAGCAGCGGGTACGGGTAGGCGCCCCCGGCGCTCGGGTTGCCGAGCACCACGACCAGCAGGATGGCCAGGCCGATGCCGATCACGCCCGCCAGCCCCTGGAAGGCCAGGGTGATCGCGCCGACCGCGAAGACGACCAGGGTGCCCAGGCCCCACAGGCCCATGAGCGAGCCGGGCAGCGCGTCCAGCACCGGGCCGGCGATGACCGCGCCGAGCAGCCCCGCGACGAGGGAGTACAGCAGGAGCGCACCGAGCCGGATGACGGCGCGGTGGACGTTGGCGGGACGGGCCCCGGCGCTGATCGCGAGGATCGCGGCGCACAGGTAGCCGCCCACGCACCAGCCGATGACCAGGTAGAAGGAACTGAGCCCGCGGGCGTCGCCCCGGTAGGCGGGGGCCACGTCGACGACCCGGACGCCGCGCCCCTGGGCCTTCTCGACCGCGCCGACGACCTGCTCCAGGGCCTGGGAGAGCGAGGCCCCGGCGCCGCTCGCGACGATCAGCCGGTCGGTGGTGCCCGCCGGGTCGATGACCAGCGCGCCGTCGACCTCCCGGTTCTCGACCTGGGTGACGGCGGCGGCCTCGCTCCCGACCGCGCGCGGGTCGAGGGGTTTGCCGGGGAGGGCGGCGAGCCGCTGCGCCGACTGCTGGGCGACCCGCTCGACGGGGGCGGCCACCGCGATCGGGATCTCATGGGGCTCGGGGTGGTGGAAGGCCCCGATGTACGAGGTGACGAAGGCCAGCTGGAGGGCCAGTACGCCCAGGACCAGCAGGGCGGCCCGGACGGTCACGGCGTCCTTGACCTCGGCGAGGAAGCCGCCGGGCGGCTCGGCGGCGGGACTCTCGGTGGGCTGGGTCATGTCCCTCACGCTCGGCGCGGCGGGGGCCGGGCGCAGCAGGGGAGGACCGAATGGATGATCGAACAACTGTTTCGCACGGATATTCGAATTGCTCTATGGTGGAGCCGGGGGAGGTGTTGATTCGAGCGAAGCAGGAGGCCGCGGGTGCCTGGTTTTACGCATCTGCACACCGTTTCGGGGTTCTCCACGCGGTACGGGGCTTCGCACCCGGAGCGGCTGGCGGAGCGCGCCGTCGAGCGGGGCATGGACGCCCTCGCCCTGACCGACCGCGACACCCTCGCGGGCGCGGTCCGGTTCGCGAAGGCCGCCGCGAAGGCCGGGATCCGGCCCCTGTTCGGGGTGGACCTGGCCGTGTCCCCCGCGGAGCCGCCCACCGGATCCCGGGCCGGGGCTCCCGCGGGCGGGGCCGGTGAGGCCTCGTACCGCAGGCGGGTCCCGGTCAAGGGCGGCGCCTTCGTCGACGAGTCCGCCCCGCGAGCGCTCTTCCTGGCCCGCGACGGCGCCGCCGGATGGGCGCAGCTGTGCCGGATGGTCACCGCCGCCCACGCCGCGGACCCGGCCGGGCGGCCTGCGGGGCCCGGCCCGGACGGCACGGGCTCCGCGCCCGGCGGCACGGGTCCCGGCGGCACGGGCTCCGGCCCCGGCGGTACGGGCTTCGGCTCCGGGGGCACGGGCTTCGGCTCCGGCGGTACGGGCTCCGGCCCCGGCCGCACCGGCTTCGCACCCGCCGGCACCGGCTTCGCACCCGGCGGCGGGCGGCAGCCGGTGGTGCCCTGGGAGGCGCTGTCCGGCGACGGGGTCTTCGTACTCCTCGGGCCCGGTTCCGAGGTCGGCCGGGCGCTCGCCGCCGGGCGCCCCGACCGGGCGGCCCGGCTGCTCGCGCCCTGGCGGGAGGTCTACGGGGAAGCCCTGCGCCTGGAGGCCGTCCACCACGGCCGCGCCGGCACCGGCCCCGGCTCGCTGCGGCTGGCCGCCCGTACCGTCGGCTTCGCCGCCGAGCAGGGCGTCCCGGCCGTGCTCACCAACGCCGTCCGCTACGCCGACCCGGGCCAGGGCCCCGTCGCCGACGTCCTCGACGCCGCCCGCCGCCTGGTCCCCGTCGACCCCCGGGGCCCCCTCGACGGCGGCGAGCGCTGGCTCAAGGACCCCGGCCGCATGGCCGAGGCCGCCGACCGGATCGCCGAGGCCGCCGGCCTGCGCCCCGCCGACGCCCGCCGGCTGCTCGCGCGGACCCGGGAGACCGCCGAGGCCTGCTCCGTCGACCCCGAGGACGACCTCGGCATCGGCTCCGTGCACTTCCCCGAGGCCCGCCTCGTCGGCGCCGCCCACCGCACCGCCCAGCGGGTGCTCACCTCCCGGGCGTCGGCGGGCCTGGTGCTGCGCGGCCACGCCGGCGACCCCGCCTACTGGGCGCGGATGCACGAGGAACTCGACGTCATCGCCCACCACGGCTACGCCTCCTACTTCCTGACGGTCGCCCGGGTCGTCGACGACGTACGGGAGATGGGCATCCGGGTGGCCGCCCGCGGCTCCGGCGCCGGCTCCCTCGTCAACCACCTCCTCGGCATCGCGCACGCCGACCCCGTCGCGCACGGACTGCTGATGGAACGCTTCCTGTCCAGGCGCCGCCGCGTCCTGCCCGACATCGACATCGACGTGGAGTCCGCCCGCCGGCTGGAGGTGTACCGCCGGATCATCGCCCGCTTCGGCGCCGAACGCGTCGCCACCGTCGCCATGCCCGAGACCTACCGGGTCCGCCACGCCGTCCGCGACGTCGGCGCCGCCCTGTCCATGGACCCGGCCACCGTCGACCGCCTCGCCAAGGCCTTCCCGCACATCCGCGCCCGCGACGCCCGCGCCGCCCTGGAGGAGCTGCCCGAACTGCGCGACGTACGGGACGGGACGGGCGGTGGGGCGTACGAGCGGCTGTGGGACCTCGTCGAGGCCCTGGACGCCCTCCCGCGCGGCACCGCCATGCACCCGTGCGGGGTCCTGCTCTCCGACGCCACCCTGCTCGCCCGCACCCCGGTGGTCCCCACCAGCGGAGAGGGCTTCCCCATGTCCCAGTTCGACAAGGAGGACGTGGAGGACCTCGGACTGCTCAAACTCGACGTCCTGGGCGTGCGGATGCAGTCCGCGATGGCCCACGCCGTCGCGGAGCTGCGGCGGACCACGGGACGCGAACTCGACCTGGACGACCCGGCGCAGGTGCCGCCGGGCGACGGGCCGACGTACGAACTGATCCGCTCCGCCGAGACGCTGGGCTGCTTCCAGATCGAGTCCCCGGGCCAGCGCGACCTGGTGGGCCGGCTCCAGCCGACGGACTTCCACGACCTGGTCGTCGACATCTCCCTCTTCCGCCCGGGCCCGGTGGCCGCCGACATGGTGCGCCCCTTCATCGAGGCCCGGCACGGGCGGGCCCCGGTCCGCTTCCCGCACCCCGACCTCGCCGACGCGCTGCGCGAGACCTACGGGGTCGTCGTCTTCCACGAGCAGATCATCGAGATCGTGCACGTCATGACCGGCTGCGGACGGGACGAGGCCGACCGGGTCCGGCGCGGGCTCTCCGACCCGGACTCCCAGGGCCGGATCAAGGCCTGGTTCGCGGTGACCGCGGCCGCCCGGGGCTACGCGGCGGAGGTGATCGCCCGGACCTGGGAGATCGTCGAGGCCTTCGGCAGCTACGGCTTCTGCAAGGCGCACGCCGTGGCCTTCGCCGTGCCCACGTACCAGTCGGCCTGGCTCAAGGCCCACCACCCGGCGGCCTTCTACGCCGGACTCCTCACCCACGACCCCGGGATGTACCCCAAACGGCTGCTGCTGGCCGACGCCCGGCGCCGGGGCGTACCGGTGCTGCCGCTGGACGTGAACCACTCGGCGACCACCCACCGCATCGAACTGGTGTCCGATGACCCGGAGCGGTGGGGCCTGCGGCTCGCCCTCTCCGACGTCCACGGCATCAGCGAGGCCGAAGCCCTGCGCATCGAGGCCGGCCGGCCCTACGCCTCGCTGCGCGACTTCTGGGACCGGGCACACCCCGGCCGCCCCGTCGCCGAACGCCTCGCCCAGGTCGGCGCGCTGGACGCCTTCGGCGCCAACCGCCGCGACCTGCTGCTGCACCTGGCGGAACTCCACGGCGCCCAGCGCGCCGCCGGAGCCCGCGGCTCCACCCAACTGCCGCTGGGCGGAGGCCGCTCCACCGCCCCCGTCGGACTGCCCGACCTCACCGAAGCCGAACGGCTCAGCGCCGAACTCGGCGTCCTCGGCATGGACGCCTCCCGCCACCTCATGGGCGACCACCAGGCCTTCCTCGCCGAACTGGGCGTCGTCCCCGCCCGCCGCCTGCGGGACACCGCGCACGGCCGGACCGTCCTGGTCGCCGGCGCCAAGGCCGCCACCCAGACCCCGCCGATCCGCTCCGGGAAACGGGTCGTCTTCACCACCCTCGACGACGGCACCGGCCTCGTCGACCTCGCCTTCTTCGACGACAGCCAGGAAGCCTGCGCCCACACCGTCTTCCACTCCTTCCTGCTCCTGGTCCGGGGCGTCGTCCAGCGGCGCGGACCGCAGAGCCTGAGCGTCGTCGGAGCCGCCGCCTGGGACCTCGCCGAACTGGCCGCACTGCGCGCCCGCGAAGGCCTCGGAGCCGTCACGGCCCGCCTGGCCGCCCCCCTGCCCGCGGCCACCCCCGACAACGGCCGCCGCATCCACCTCCCGACCGGCTACGAGATGAACCCGTGGGCCGACCTCCAGCCGCCCGGGGACCGCGCCGCCACCGGCCGCAAACTGTGGCACTCCAGCCCCGGGAGCGCGGGATGAACCGCCCCCGCACCGGAGCGGGCGTCCTGCACGTGCGCTGCGCCCCCACCCTGACCCCCGAGGGCTACCGCGAGGTCCTCGACCTGCTGCGCGAGTTCTCCCCGGTCGTCCAGGCCCTGCCGCCCCGGGCCGCCCTCGTCCAGGTACGGGGAGCCCAGCGGTACTTCGGCGCCGACCCCGCCCGCATCGCCGAGGTCGTCCGGCTGCGCGCCGTGGCCCGGCTCGGCACCGACGTCCGGATCGGCGTCGCGGGCACCTGGGCCGTCGCCGCCATGGCCTCCGCGCGGATCCCGGAACCCGGCGGCACCCTGACCGTCCCCGACGACCCGGCGGCGGTGGCCGGCTTCCTCGCCCCGCTCCCCGTGGACGCGCTGTACGGACTCGGCTCCCGCCAGGCCGAAGCCCTGCGCGGCTACGGGCTGCACACCGTCGGGGCGCTCACCCGGGTCCCGTCCGGAGTCCTCGAACGGATCCTCGGCAAACGGTCCGGACGGCTCGTCGCCGACCGTGCCCGCGGCATCGACCCGCGCCCGGTCACCCCGCGCGACCTGCCTCCCTCGGCCGCCGTCCGCACCGGCTTCACCCGCCAGGAACTGGACGGCCCGCACGCCCGCGCCGCCCTCCTCGCCCTCGTCGTCCGCCTCGGCGCCGCCCTGCGCGGACGCCGCCAGGCCGCCCGTTCCCTTTCCCTGACCCTCCAGTTCGCGGGCGGCACCCGCTGGGAGAAGTCCCGCCGACTGCCCGAACCCTCCGCCCACGACGAGGACCTGCGCACCCTCGCGTACCGGCTGATGGACGCGGCCGGCCTGCAACGGGCCCGGCTCACCGGCATGGTGCTCCGCGCCGAGGACCTCACCGCGGCCGCGGGCACCACCCGCCAGCTCTCCCTGGACCCCGCCCGCGAATCCCGCCTCACGGCCGAAGCCGCCGTCGACCGCGCCAACGCCCGCTTCGGCCCGGGCACGGTCCGCCCCGCCGCCACTTTTTTCGGGGGCTCGGTTCGCCTTGGTGCGAGCTGCGACTGAATCCAGCCCCGCCGGCGTTTGAGGCGCGGGGTCTGGGGCGGAGCCCCAGGGGTGGGCGGCCGGTCGCTCCTGCGCAGCCCCCGGCGGCGGGTGCCGGGAGGGTCAGTCGTCCAGGTCGGGGAGGAGGCGGTGGGTCGTTTCCGTGCGCAGCGGGGTGGTCTGGGCCTGGATCAGGTGGAACTGGGCCTCGCGGGAGAGCCGTCCCGCGGTGTGCCCGAACCGGACCGCCCGGCCGCCGGCCACGGCCACGCACGCCGCGGCCGCCCGCACGGCCAGGTCCAGGGAGGCGGCCCGCAGGGCGAGCCGCCCGGCCGTCCCTTCCCCCGGCGCGAGCCCGTCCCGCAGGGCGTAGGCCTCCGTGCGCAGCCGGGCCGTCCTGCGCGCGAGCCGCAGGCCGAGTTCCTCGAACGGGGGAGACCCGAGCAGGAAGTCGGCGGTCGCCCGCAGCTGGCCGAAGACGGCCGGCTGGGCGTCGGCGTTCTCCAGGTCGTAGGCCCGGATCCAGTCGGCCCGCGGCATCCGCCCGACCACCCGCGCGTCGGGCACGTGGACGTCGCGCAGCTCGACCGAGGCCGTGTGCGTACCGCCCATCGCCCACAGCGGGGCCTCCCCGCCGACGGCGCTCAGCCCGCCGTCCGGGCCGTCGGCGCAGTCCACCAGCGCGAACAGCGCCTCGTCGGACGGGGTGACCGCGCCCACGTAGACCACGTCGGCCAGGCCCCAGCCCGTCATCCACGGCATCCGCCCCCCGAGCCGCCATCCGCCCGGCACCCGCTCCGCCGTGACCGGCGGGCGCGGATGGCGCAGGAAGGCGTAGCCGGCCGTGGCCCGCCGCTCACCGCCCAGCAGCGCGGGCAGCCACCGCGCGCGCACGGCGTCCCCGTCCGGGCCGTCCGCCGCCAGCAGCGCCCTCACCGTCGGCACGTGCTGCGTCCACACGAACCACGTCGACGGATCGACGGCCGCCAGCACCTCGTGGACCTCCCGGACCACCTGACGGGCCGTGAGCCCGCCCGCCGGGTCCGGTTCGTAGGCGAGCAGCCCGTACGCACCGCACGCGGCGAGCGCGTCCAGGTGCGTGCGCGCCACCCCGGCCACGGCGGTGTGCTCCGCTTCGGGGCGCAGGACCCGTACGGCGGTTTCCGTGACGGCCGCGACCAGCGGATCGGCCGCCAGTGCCGGCGGGGCGGCCAGGGCGGTACCCGCGCCGGGAGCGCTCTGCATGGCCGCGATCACCTCAAGTCCGGGTCCGGGGGCGTCCATTGTTCCGGAGCGGCGCTGGAGACGGCCTCGACACACCAGTTTTTACCGACGCGTAACTTCCCTGTCTTGCTACTCGCCCGTAATTTAGCTGGCAGCAGCCCCCTTGTGATCCGGATCACGGGACGAACCCCCACGCATTCCCCTTGACCCGCAAGGAGATCACCCGATGCTGCCCTGGAGACGCCTGCTCCGCCCGCTCGCCGTCCTCACCCTCGCCGCCGCGGCCCTCGTCGCCCCGACCGGCGCCGCCCAGGCCGCGTCCGGCCCCAGCAGCGGCTGGAACGACTGGTCCTGCAAGCCGTCCGCCGCGCACCCGCGCCCCGTCGTCCTCGTCCACGGCACCTTCGGGAACTCCGTGGACAACTGGCTCGGCTTCGCGCCGTACCTGGTCCACCGCGGGTACTGCGTCTACTCCCTCGACTACGGACAGCTCCCGGGCGTGCCCTTCTTCAACGGGCTCGGCCCCATCGACAAGTCCGCCGCCCAGCTCGACACCTTCGTCGACCGGGTGCTGGCCTCCACCGGCGCCCCCAAGGCCGACCTCGTCGGCCACTCCCAGGGCGGCATGATGCCCCGCTACTACCTGAAGTTCCTGGGCGGCGGCGCCAAGGTCAACGCGCTCGTCGGGCTGGCCCCCGACAACCACGGCACCACCCTGTCCGGACTCACCAAGCTCCTCCCGTACTTCCCCGGCGCCGAGGACCTGATCAGCACCGCCACCCCCGGGCTGGCCGACCAGATCGCCGGTTCCGCCTTCCAGAACAAGCTGAACGCGGGCGGCGACACCGTCCCCGGCGTGAAGTACACGGTGATCGCCACCCGCTACGACGAGGTGGTCACCCCCTACCGGACCCAGTTCCTCGACGGGGCGAACGTACGCAACGTCCTGCTCCAGGACCTGTGCCCGCTGGACATCTCCGAGCACGTGACCATCGGCCTCACCGACCGCATCGCCTGGCACGAGGCGCTCAACGCCCTCGACCCCGCACACGCCGAACGGACCACCTGCGCGTCGGTCTTCGACTGACGCACAGGCGGTCCGGGCGGCCCGTCAGGTCAGCGGCCGTGACGGCCCGCCGCCGCCCGGCGGCGGGACACCGCGAACATCACGGCCGCACCGGCGGCCAGGGCGCCTGCCCCGGCGATCGCGATCGCCGGGGTGGCGCTGTTGCCGCCCGTCTGCGCGAGGTCACCCCCCGTGGAGCCGGCCGCGGACGGCGAGGCGGCCGGGACGGAGATCGGCACGGCGCCCGCCGCGCCGTTCGTCTTCGGGTCGTTGTCACCGTGGCCGTTGTGCTCCACGGAGGACTTGCCCGCGCCGTCGGAGATCTGCTGGTCCGTCGGCGCCTTGGCCGGCGGCGCGGAGTCCCCGTCGGCCGCCGGAGCGGCGGGCGCGGCGGAGGGCTTGGCACCGGACCCGGTCGAGGGCCGCGTGCTCGGCCCGCCGCCGGGGGCGGTCCCCGTACCGGCACCACCCGCCCCGGTGTCCTTGCCGAAGACCACGTCCGAGCAGGTGTAGAAGGCCTCGGGGCTGTCCGAGCGCTGCCAGATGCTGTAGATCAGGTGACGGCCCGTCTTCTTCGGGACCGTCCCGCCGAAGACGTAGTCGCCGTTCTGCATGCCCGGGTCCGTGACCTTCGCGAACGGGGCGGGCTCCAGGTCGGACCACTTCAGCGGCTTCGTCGGGTCGTAGCCGTCCTTCGTCACGTAGAGCTCGAAGGAGCCCTTGTGCGGGGCGGTCCCCTTGTACCGGAAGGTGTGCGCCCCGGCCGTCATCGGGCTGGCGGGCCAGTCCGCGCGGGGCAGGTCCAGCCCCTTGTACTTGGAGTTGCCCGCGGAGCACAGCTGCCCGTCGGGGATCAGCTTCCTGCTCTGGCCGGCCGCGTTGGCGATGTTCACCGCGTTCCAGTCGTAGAACGCCTGCGTCCCGCTCGCCGCCACGGCGGCCTTGCACGCGGCCGACTTCGGGGACTCCGGCCCCTCCGCGTAGCAGGCCGCCACCCGGCTCACCGGGTCCGTCATCGAACCGTGGGCGGCGGCGGGCCCGGCGGCGTACGCGGCCACCGCGAGCGGGGCGAGACCGGCGGCGGCGAAACGGAGGGCGGTACGGCGGCGGGACGCGGGCATGGGTGGATCTCCTTCGGGCACAAGGCAGGGGCGCGCCAGCGGAACCGGTCGGTGCGGCGCGGTCCCGAACCGGGCTCCCGCCGCCACCGACCCTCCCTGGCCCGGCCAAGCTAGCCCGCGCCCACCGCCCCGGGCCCCGGATCCGGGCCCCCGCGGTGATCCTTAGGGTCCGCTTAAGGACGGCCTAAGCGGGCCCACAGGAAGGGCCCCCGGACCCGCGCGACGGCGACGCCCGCCCCGTCGCCCCCGACGCCCACCCCGCCGGACGGGCCGTCAGACGAGCAGGGCGGCCAGTCCCGGGACCGAGCGGGCCTGGTCGTCGAGGGCGTCGAGGGCGCGGACGGCCTGGGCAGCGGCCTCCGGGTCGCTCGCGACGAGGCCGCTCGCCGCGAACTCGTCCTCGTCCAGCCGCAGGACGGACGCGCGGTCCGCCGACACCCACAGGTCCAGGTCCAGGTCGTCGACGACGATCTCGCCCCCGCGGACCACCGCCGGGCGGGTCACGTCGCAGTACCAGCCCTTGAGGACGCCCGCGCCGCTCCACACCTCCTTGACCGCGTACCAGCGCGTGCGCCAGAAGTGCTCCACGAACACGTCGCCCGGCTCGAAGCGCACGAAGCCGAAGTCCTTGACCCCGGCAGCCGCCCAGGGCGCGCGCACGGAGATCCGGTCGCCGTCGTCGGACACCTGCGCCGCCGGATAGCTGATCTTGGTGCGGCCGGCCTTGGTGAGGGTGACGATCCATCGCGTGGTCATCGTGCCGCTCCCAGCTTCCTCGTGTGGCGCGTCTCGGTCGCGCAGATCTCGTACCCGAACCACTCGTTGATCGCGAGCATCGGCCCGTTGCCGGTGTCGTTGCCGGTGAACGCCTCCGTGTACCCGGCCGCGCGGGCCCGGTGGAGGGAGTCCGTCTTGGCGAGCTTGGCCAGCCCGCGGCCCCGGTGGGCGCGCAGCGTGCCGGTCATCGCCGAGGAGTAGCGGGTGGCGCCGTCGGTCCGGGCGGCCGAGAAGGCGGCCACCCGGCCGTCGACGAGGACGACCGTGGTCAGTCCGTGGTCCAGGGTCGGGTCGTGCCAGACGTCGGCCAGCCATTCCTCGTAGTCGTCCAGCTCCGCCGGTACGTCACCCGGCTCGTCGGCGCTCGCCTCGGCGTCGGCCTCGAACAGCGGGCGCGGATCGGCGGCGAAGGCCGAGCCGGGGCGCAGTTCCACCCCGGCCGGGAGGGCGGCGGGGAGCGGCGGCAGGGCGGCGGCCGTCAGGTCCAGGCGCAGGAAGTGCGCGGAACGGCCGGGCCGGTAGCCGTGCCGCTCGGCGAAGGCCCGGTGCGCCGGCCCGTCCAGCACCCAGCTGTACGAGGCCCGCGCGCCCGCGGCCGCGAGGTGCTCCTCGGCGGCGCGCACCAGGGCGGTCCCGGCGCCGAGACCCCGGTGCGCAGGGTCGACGAGGACGTTGACGAACGACTGGCCGGGCTCGGGGCTGTCGTGCGCGAGCCCGACCTGCGCGGTGCCGATGGCACGGCCGTCGGGGGTCTCGGCGAGGAGCAGCCGGTAGCGCTTCGCGGCGGGCGCGCCGGCCAGCTCGTGGGCCACACCGGCGGGGGTGGTCACCATGAACGGCAGGGCGGCCCGGCGCACGCGTACGACGGCCTCCGCGTCCGTGGGGTCGGCGGGGCGCAGGTCGCGGATCAGGACGGTCATGCGGCCGACGTTACGGGTGGGCCCGCGGCCCGCGCCTGCGAATTACCCGGGGGATGGGGGACAATCGGCGGCGTGACCTCGACCAACCTCAGGATCAGGATCGACGGCTCGGCCGGCGCGGCCGCCCCGTACGAACAGCTGCGCGCGCAGATCGCCGACCGGGCCCGGTCGGGCAAGCTCCCGGCGGGGTACAAGCTGCCGACGGTGCGCGGCCTGGCGGAGGAACTGGGGCTGGCCGCCAACACGGTGGCCAAGGCGTACCGGGCGCTGGAGGCCGACGGGGTGATCGAGACGCGGGGCCGCAACGGGACGTTCGTCGCCGCCGCCGAGGGTTCCTCCCGGGAGGCGGCCGCGGCCGCGCAGGCGTACGCGGAGCGGGCGCACCGCCTCGGCCTGACGGAGGCGGAAGCCGTCGAAGCCGCCACATCCGCCCTCCGCGCCCGCTACGCGACCCCCTGACCGACCGCCGCCCCGACGGTTCACCCGCCCCGGCGCCCGTGGCGCTACGCGGTCCGGTTGGCCCGGCGTCGGCCCGGGGGCGTTGGTCCGGCCCGCCGTCCGGGGCCGGTTCGCCGGGCGGAGCCCAGACGTTCGGCATCGCCCCGACCGCCTGCCGCACGGGGGCGTGGTCCGGGGCCGGTTCGACCGGCATCGCCCCGACTGTCCGTCGACGCGGTCCGGTGTCCGGTGTCCGGAGGCCGTGTGCCTCCGGAGCCGGCCCGACCGGCATCGCCCCGGCCGGTCGCCGGGGGTTCGCCGGTGGGCCGGGGTTCGGGGCGTGCCCCGAGCCACCCCCCCCGTGACCGCCGGAGGCTAGAGGTACAGGCCCGCCTCCGGCGTCTGCGGCTGTGCCGGGACCACCGCCGCCGGGCCCGTGCCGCGGCGCAGGGCGAAGAGTTCGGCCAGGGTCGCGCCCTCGCGGGAGACGCCCTCCTCCGTACCGAGCCAGTCCACCGCCTCCCCCCGCGTCAGCCGCCCGACCTCGATGCGGGCCAGGCAGCGCCCCGGGCGGACGACCGCGGGGTGGAGCCGCTCCAGGTCCTCGTTGGTGGTGACGCCGACCAGCACGTTGCGGCCCTGGCCCAGCAGACCGTCCGTCAGGTTCAGCAGCCGCGACAGGGCCTGACCCGCCGTGTGCCGGGCCTCCCCGCGGATCAGCTCGTCGCAGTCCTCCAGCAGCAGCAGCCGCCACCGCCCCTTGGCGGAGCCCTCGTCCTCCCCGATCGCGATGTCCATCAGGTAGCCCACGTCGTTGAACAGCCGTTCCGGGTCCAGGACGCAGTCCACCTGGCACCAGTCCCGCCACGACCGCGCCAGCGTCCGCAGCGCCGAGGTCTTCCCGGTGCCCGGCGGTCCGTGCAGGAGCAGCAGCCGGCCCGCGATGTCGTCCGGGGTGAGCTTCATCAGCCGGTCCATCGCCGTCGCCACCGGGGCGGTGTAGTTGGGCCGGATTTCGTCCCAGGTGCCCGCGGAGATCTGCCGGGTCGTGCGGTACGGGCCGCGGCGCGGGGAGACGTACCAGAACCCCATCGTGACGTTGTCGGGCTGCGGTTCGGGCTCGTCCTGAGCCCCATCGGTGGCCTGCCCGAGGACCCCGGCGGCGAGTTCGTCGCTGACCGCGGTCACCGTCACGTCGGCGCCCCTGCTCCAGCGGGAGACGAGCACGGTCCACCCCTCGCCCTCGGCGAGCGTGGCGCTGCGGTCGGTGTCGCGCGCCGACCGGAGCACGGTGGCCCGCGGCGGCAGCAGCGTCGCCTCCGGCTTCACCCGGTCGATCGTCACGCTCTGCGCGTACGGCTGCTCGCCGGAGGCGAACCGGCCGAGGAACAGGGCGTCGACGACATCCGACGGTGAATCACTGTCGTCCACGTTCAGGCGAATCGGCAGCGCGTCCTGCGGGTCTGCTGGCATGGCGCCCATGATCCGGCACGATGTGCCCGCACGCACCCGTGTTTCGCCGGATCGGGTGGCGGCGTTCCCTCTTCAAACGCAACGGGCGTGAAGATTCCGGCGCCAAGCCGCCCCGAAACATTCTTGGCATGGACACTTCCACAAGGTCACGGCTGCTTGTACCACGGACTCAGGAGTAACCCCCCCACGGAGTACCCCCACAAGGAGCCATCCCCATGAGCATCAGACTGCCGCGCCTCGCCGCCCTCGCCTCCTCCCTGCTCCTCGCCGCCGGCGCCACCCTGCTCGGAACCGGCCAGGCCGCCGCCCAGGCCGACTTCGGCTACGTGGCCCTCGGCGACTCGTACTCCTCCGGCGTCGGCGCCGGCAACTACGACGGCGCCAGTGGCAACTGCAAGCGCACCAGCCGCGCCTACCCGGCCCTGTGGGCCGCCGCCCACTCCCCCCAGACCTTCTCCTTCGTCGCCTGCTCGGGCGCCCGTACGGACGACGTCCTCTCCGGGCAGCTCGCTCCGCTCAACTCCGGCACCGACCTGGTCAGCATCACCATCGGCGGCAACGACGCCGGTTTCTCGGACGTCATGACGACCTGTGTGCTCCAGTCCGAATCCACCTGCGTCAGCCGCGTCAACGAGGCCAAGGCGTACGTGGACTCAACCCTCCCCGGACGGCTCGACCAGGTCTACGACGCCATCCACGGCCGGGCCCCGGGCGCCAGGGTGGTCGTCCTCGGCTACCCCCGCTTCTACAAGCTGAACGGGAACTGCGTCGCCGGCCTCACCGAAGGCGAACGCACCGCCATCAACGGAGCGTCCGACTACCTCAACGCGGCCATCGCCAAGCGCGCCGCCGACCACGGATTCACCTTCGCCTCGGTCGCCGGATCCTTCACGGGCCACGAGATCTGCTCCGGCGACGCGTGGCTGCACAGCGTCAACTGGCTCAACATCACGGAGTCCTACCACCCCACCGCCGCCGGGCAGTCCGGCGGCTACCTGCCCGTCTTCACCGGCAAGGCCTGACCGGCAAGGCCTGACCGGCGGGGCGCCACCCCGCGCCGTCTCCGCTACCCCGGACCGGCCTGCCCGCTCGGCGTCGGACTCGGCGTCGGCGTCGGGGTCGGCTCCGGCGGGGGCGTGCCGCCCGGCGTCGCGGAGGCGGCGGGGGAGGAGGCCCCGCCCGTCGGGGTCTCCTTCGCGCACGTCACGGAGAACTCCAGCCACGGCGAGGCCGTCAGGGCGGGCTGCCGCACCTCCAACCGGACCGCGTCGGCGAGGGTGGCCCCCGCCCGGTGCCCGGACTCGGTGTGGTCCAACTGGCGGGTCCGGGGCCCGTCCGCCTCGTACACGATGCTCTGCCAGTCCGACGCGGGAGCCGGTCCCCCGCGCGTGATCCAGCGGTACTCCACCACGGCGGGGGTGCGCGCCACCTCCAGCGTCCCGGTGAAGGCGGGCGCGAGCGTCCCGGGCGGCGGGCAGGTCCCGGCGTAGGCGGGGCGCACGGTGTGGACGTAGAGCGTGACGCTCTGCGGGGGCCCGGTGCCGGCCGACGCCGAGGAGGAGGCCGACGCCGACGCGGAAGCCGAGCCGGAGGCGGTCGCCGGAGCGGACCCGGAGGCCGCCGCGGAGCCCGAGGACCCGGCCCCGCCGGCCCCGTCCGTCCCGGAGCCGGTGTCCCGTAGCAGGAGCCACACCAGCAGGGCCAGTACCAGCAGCAGCGCCGCGATCCCGAAGGTCAGCACCACCCCGGCCCGCCCCGGCCGGGGCGGCGGGGACGACGACGGCGCGGCGGCGGACGCCGGTCCCACCGCCGGGGTCTCCGCGTACGGGCCGCCGCCCGCGTGCGGGCCGCCCGTTCCGTACGGGCCGCCCGTCCCGGGCGTGACGGCCGTCGGGGCGTCCGGCCCCGACACCGGCCCGCCGGAGGCCCGGACGGTCCCGCCCGCGCCGATGATCCGCAGCATCCGGGCGGCCTCCGCGGCGGCGAGCCGCTCCCGCGGGTCCTTGCGCAGCAGCCCCTCCAGCACGGGCTCCAGCGCCCCGGCCCGGCGCGGCGGCGGAAGCTCCCGGTCCACCACGGCGTGGAGCGTCGACAGCGGGGTGTCCCGGCGGAACGGGGAGACGCCCTCCACGGCCGCGTACAGCATCACCCCGAGCGACCACAGGTCCGACTCCGGACCCGGCTCCTGGCCCAACGCCCGCTCCGGGGCCAGGAATTCGGGGGAGCCGACCATCTCGCCGGTCATCGTGATCGCGGAGGAGCCCTCCAGGCTCGCGATCCCGAAGTCGCTCAGCACCACCCGCCCGTCGTTGGCGATCAGCGCGTTGGCGGGCTTCACGTCCCGGTGCAGCACCCCCGCCTCGTGCGCGGAGCGCAGCGCGGCCAGTACCTGCTCGCCGAGGTGGGCCGCCCGCTGCGGGGTCAGCGGGCCCTCGCCCTCCAGCACCTCCGCCAGCGAGAGCCCGCGCACCAGCTCCATCACGATCCAGGGCCGGCCGTCCTCGCTCGCCACGTCGTAGACGGTGACGACCCCGCGGTGCGAGACGCGGGCCGCCGCCCACGCCTCCCGCTCCAGGCGCCGGTACATGCGCGCCACCTCGGCGGCGTCCAGCCCGGCGGGCGCCCTTACCTCCTTGACGGCGACCTCGCGGCCCAGCACCTCGTCCCGGGCCCGCCAGACGATGCCCATGCCGCCGCGGCCCAGGGGGCCGAGCAGCCGGTAGCGTCCGGCGACGACACGCGCGGCGTCCCCGCCTTCGTTCCCACTCACGCGAACCCCCAAGCGTCACCGGGTGATCACTCCAAGTTAGCGCAGTGCGCGTCGGTCGGCCCCCGTCGTGACGACACTCTCCTTTCATCCCTCCGAGGGGCTCCCCAAGTCGGCCGGATGCTGCGGAGAGTGACGGTCGACTCCGGTGAGTAATCGTCAACTACCCGTAACTACAGGGGTAATTCACACCACCGGGATACCCGAGTGTGACGCCGGGGCGATAGGGTTACCCTGCCCGGGCCGGGTGCCCTCGTACGGGTGGGGAGAGACATGGAACAGATAGCAATGCGCAGCAGGCCGCCCCGCGTGCCTGCCATCACCTGCGGTAGCAGCGCGGTCAGCTCGCGCCTCGACCGCCATCTCGCCGTGCTGGGCGGCCCCGCCGTCCCGCACCACGAGGCGGCCGAGGCGACCCTGCTGATGCGCGAGCTCACCTCTCGCGACCACACGCACGTCCAGCGGAGCCGGAGCGCGCGCGTCGCGCTGTTCGCCCCGCTGCGCAGGCTGCGTCGCACGCTCTTCGGCAGCCGCCGCTCGTAGACGTCCCCGCGGCGCGGCCGGTCCGGCCCGGCCGCACCCCCGGCCCCTCCCGGGTGTCCACCGGGATCCTCCCGGCGTTCCCCCGGCCTCAGGCGATCACACCGTCCCGGCGCAGTGCCGTGATCTGCGCGCCCGTCATCCCCAGGGCGCGCAGCAGGGCGTCGGTGTGCTCGCCGAGCGCGGGCACCGCTCCCATCCGCGGTTCGGCGCCACCCGGCAGCCCGATCGGCGGCAGCAGCGCGCGGAGCGGGCCCGCCGGTGAATCCACCTGCCGCCAGCGGTCGCGTGCCGCGAGCTGCGGGTGCGCGGCCAGCTGTGCCACCGAGTTGAGCCGCGCGCAGGCGATCCCGGCCGCCTCCAGCAACCGCACGGCCTCGTCTGCGCCGAGCCGGCCGAGCGCCTCGGCCACCACCGCGTCCGTCTTCTCCCGGCCCCGGGTGCGGGCCGCGTTCGTCGCGTACGCCGGATCCTCCGCCAGGTCGGGCCGCCCCAGCACCTGCCGCGCCAGGCGCCCCCACTCCCGGTCGTTCTGCACCGACAGCAGCACGCGGTCCCCGTCGGCCGTCGGGTAGGCGTCGTAGGGGGCGATCACGGCGTGCGCCAGCCCCGTCCGCACGGGCTGCTCCCCGCCGTGCATCGTGTGGTGCAGCGGGTGTCCCATCCATTCGGCGAGCGCGTCCAGCATCGACACCTCGACGGGGCCGCCGCGGCCGGTCGTCCCGCGGCGCAGGAGGGCGGCGAGCACCCCGGAGAAGGCGTACATGGCGGCGGCGATGTCGGCCGCCGGGATCCCCGCCTTCACGGGGACCTCGGGCGTGCCGGTGACCGAGACCAGGCCGGCCTCGCACTGCACGAGCATGTCGTAGGCGCGCTTGTGGGCGTAGGGGCCCCCGGGCCCGTAGCCGGAGACGTCCACGGCGACCAGCCGGGGGTAGCGGGCGCACAGGGCCGCGGCGTCGATCCCGAGGCGGGCGGCGGCTCCCTGCGCGAGGTTCTGGACGAAGACGTCGGCGCCGGACAGCAGTTCGTGCAGCACCTCCAGCCCGCGCGGGTCCTTCAGGTCGAGGGCGAGGGACTCCTTGCCGCGGTTGGCCCAGACGAAGTGCGAGGCCAGGCCGTGGGCGGCGGTGTCGTACGCCCGCGCGAAGTCGCCGCCGTCGGGGCGTTCCACCTTGATGACCCGGGCGCCGAGGTCGGCGAGCTGACGGGTGGCGAAGGGCGCGGAGACGGCCTGTTCGACGGCGACGACCGTGATACCGGCGAGCGGGAGGGGCTGGGGGGCGGCGCCGCGGGGGGCGGTGGCGGGGGCCGGGTCGGTGTCCATGACACCGATGCCTATACCGGGAGGCCCGGGTCTGTCACCCCGTGCGGCCCCGGCGGCTGTCCCGCGGCGGCGCGGACCTGCCGTTCGGCCGCCGGCCGGCGTCGTCGTTCGGTCGCCGCCGTGCGGCCGTCGTTCGGTCGCCGCCGTGCGGCCGTCGTTCGGTCGCCGCAGTGCGGCCGTCGTTCGGTCGCCGCAGTGCGGCCGTAGGCCGGTCGCCGCCGTGCAGCCGCAGTCCGGTCGCCGCCGTGCAGCCGCAGTCCGGCCGCCGCCGTGCGGCCGCAGTCCGGCCGTCGGCCGAGGGGTTCAGTCCCGGCCGCGGGCGAACCTGCGCGTGGCCAGCGGTACGAAGAGCGCCAGCAGGAGCAGGGACCACAGCACCGCCCCGGCCACCGGATGGGCCGCCGGCCAGGACGCGCCAGGGGCCGCCCCGCCGCCCGTGTTGCCGCACAGCGCCCGTACGGCGGTGGCCACGGCGCTGATCGGGTTCCACTCCGCGACCGTCCGCAGCCAGCCGGTCAGGCCGGTCGTCGGCAGGTAGGCGCTCGACAGCATCGGCAGGACGAAGGTGGCGCTGCCGAGTTGACCCGCCGCCTCCTCGCTCCGGCTCAGCAGCCCGAGGTACGTCCCCACCCACGCGGTGGCGAAGCGGAACAGCAGCAGTACGCCGAACGCCCCGAGGGCGCCGGGCAGTCCGTTCTCGGCCCGCCAGCCCATCGCCAGTCCCACCAGCATCACCGGCACCAGCGACACCGCCGTGGTCAGCAGGTCGGCGGCCGTCTGCCCCAGCGGGACGGCGCTCCGGCTCATCGGCAGGGTCCGGAAGCGGTCCATCACTCCGCGGTGCGCGTCCTGCGCGGCCGTGAACATGCCGGTCATCAGGCCGTTGGCGGCCGTCGCGGCGAGCAGTCCGGGCACCAGGAACTCGCGGTACTCGGAGCCCGGCATCGCGAGCGCGCTGCCGAAGACGTAGCCGAAGAAGAGCAGCATCATCAGCGGCATCGTCTGGGTCAGCACGAGCAGAGCCGGGGCGTGCCGGGCCTTCTGGAGCTGGCGGGTCAGGACGGCGCCGCCGTCGGACAGCAGGGTGGTCATGCCGCGTTCTCCTTCGCGTGGGCGGGGAGCGGAACCCGGGTGAGGCGCAGGAACACCTCGTCGAGGGTGGGCGGGCGCAGGCTCGCGTCCGTCACCGGGACGCCGGCGCCGTCGAGCGCGCGGATCACCTGCGGGAGGGTGATGCCGGGGTCCAGGACGGTCGCCCCGACGGTGAGCCGCTGTTCGTCCAGGGCGGGCCGTCCGCCCGTGAGGCGGTCGAGGACCCCGGCCGCGGCCGTGAGGGCGTCCGCCCGCGCGACGGTGACCTCGGCGTAGGAGCCGATGCGGGCCTTGAGGGCGGTCGGGGTGCCGGTGGCGACGGCCCGGCCGCGGTCGACGACCAGGATGTCGTCCGCGAGCCGGTCGGCCTCCTCCAGGTACTGGGTGGTGAGCAGGACGGTGGTGCCCTCGTCGGCGAGCGCGCGCACGGCCGCCCAGATGTGCTCGCGGGCCGCCGGGTCCAGGCCGGTGGTGGGCTCGTCCAGGAACAGCACCCGGGGGCGGGTGATCAGTCCGGCGGCGAGGTCCAGGCGCCGCCTCGTGCCGCCGGACCAGGTCGAGGCCATCCGGTCGGCGGCCTCGCCGAGCCCGAACCGTTCCAGCAGCGCGTCGGCGCGCTCCCGCCCGGCCCGGCCGCGCAGCCCGGCGAGTCGGGCGAAGAGCCGGAGGTTCTCGCGGCCGGTGAGGTCCCCGTCGACGGAGGCGTACTGCCCGGTGACCCCGATGGCGCGGCGGACGGCACCGGGGTCGCGGGTGACGTCGTGGCCGGCGACCAGGGCGCAGCCCCCGGTGGGCGCCGTGAGGGTGGTGAGGATCCGGACGGCGGTGGTCTTGCCCGCGCCGTTGGGGCCCAGCAATCCGCAGACGGTGCCTTCCGGTACGGCCAGATCGAGCCCGCGCAGCGCGCGCACCTCACCGTAGTGCTTCTCCAGACCCTCACTAAGTACAGCGTACGTAGTTGTCATGCGTGGCACCGTACCGCACTACGTACGGTGTACGTAACTAAGATGGGGGCGAGACGACGAGGTGATGTGACCGATGACAGCCGGCGGGCGACCCGCTGAACCCGAAGTGATCTGGACCCGCCCCGTGCGCGCGGGGCGCGGACCGCGCCCCGCGCACAGCCGGGACTCCATCGCCGCCGAGGCGGTGCGGATCGCCGACGAGGAGGGGATCGAGGCCGTCTCCATGCGGCGCGTGGCGGCGGGCATCGGTGCCGGGACCATGTCCCTGTACAACTACGTCCCCCGCAAGGAGGACCTCCACGAGCTGATGGTCGACACCGTCGGCGGGGAGTACGAACTGACCCCGCCGACCGGCGACTGGCGCGCCGACCTGCTCGCGCTGGCCCGCCAGACCCGGGCCCTGATGCACCGCCACCCGTGGCTGCCGCGACTGCTGAGCCCCGTCTACGGATTCGGCCCGCACGCCCTGCGGTACCTGGAGCACAGCCTGGACTGCCTGGCGCCGCTGGAGGCTTCGGGCGGCGAGAAGCTGGAGCTGATCGCCGCGGTGAACGGCACGGTGGCGGCGTTCGTGGGCAGCGAGCTGGCCCTGGCCGAACGGGCCCGCTCGCTGCCCTGGAGCGAGGCCGCCGAACAGGGCGTACGGACGGCCTGGCTCGGCTCCCGGCTGGCGTCGGGGGAGTACCCGCGGCTCGCAGAGGCCCTCATGGCCGGCGGCCCGGTATCCCCGCCGGCGCTCGACATGGCGACGGTCTTCGACCGTTCGGTGTCCCGCCTGCTGGGCGCCTGGGACCCCGCTGCCTGACGCGGCCGACCGCGCGGCCCCGGCGCTCGCGCGGCCCGGACCGGTGCGAGCGTCGCGGCGCGCAGGGCTACAGCAGGGCGAACTGGCCGCCCGGACCCTCCTCCTGGTGGTCCAGCACCGAGGCGGGCCGCCGGGACCAGCGCGGCGGCGGCAGCACCCCGGCGGCCGTCAGCTCCCCGGCAGCCAGCAGCGGTCCGGGAGTGAACGCCGCCCGCAGCGGGGCCAGATCGGCCAGCAGCGCCAGGGTCGTCACCAGGGCCGACAACTCCGAGGTCCAGGACTGCGGCCACTCGGCGGGGCCGAACGCCTCCAGCCCCCGCGCCCGCGGATCCCGGTGCGCACCGCGCGCGGCGAACCAGGACTCCAGCACCCGCACGCCCTGCGCCTCGTACTCCCACGCGCCCGCCGGCACCGGGGAGACCGCACCGTCCCCGAGGGTCAGCGTCTCGCTCTCCGGGTCGTACGCGAGCTCCTGCGGCCAGGCCGTCACCGCCGAGCGGACGTACGGCCGCCGCCCGCCCGGCAGCCGGGGCGGCTCCCCGCCCCGCACCCCGCGCAGCTGTACGGTGAGCAGCCGCTGACCCAGCTCCAGCCCGGCCCGCCACCGCTCCGGGTCCGCCGCGAGCGGGACCTCGTACCCGCGCGGCCCGGGGCGGCCCGCGGCGAGGATCCAGCACAGCACGTCCTCCGGGGTGACCCAGCCGCCGTGGCGCGCCCCCAGCAGCGGCAGCAGGCCCGGCGCGAGATTCGGCTCGGCCCCGCCGGGACGCCGGTGCAGCGGCCGGATCCGGCCGAGCCGGCCCGCCGGCAGGTGGGCGGTGACCAGCGGCTCCGGCGTCTCCACCACGAACAGCTGCTGCGCGTCGAGGACCCGCCACAGCTCGGGGCGCGCCGAGTCGATGAGCCGCTGGTCGGGCAGCAGCCACTGCTCGTCGAAGGGCGCGCGGAGCACCCGTACGGGATCGGGGAACGGGCCGGGGGCCTCGGAGAACCGGGCCGTCGCGGAGCGCTGCCCCGGCAGCGCCGCCGCTCCGGCCGAGGGCGTACGGGTCCGGCTCGGGCGGAACAGCAGCTCCCGCTCCGGCCCTTCGGCGCGCGTCAGGGCCGCCCAGCGGGTGCGCAGCGTGGCCGGCTCGGGCGCGGCCACCCAGTCCCGCCCCAGGCGCAGCCCGCCCACGGACCAGGGCATCAGATCGTCCAGCAGCGGTGCGTCTTCGCTCACCCGGCAGATGGTAGCGACGGGGCGCGGGGGCCGGGCCGTGTCCAGGCCGAAGCGTTACGCTCCTTATGTACGCATACGTACCATCCGTACCGACCTAGGAGTCGGCCATGAGTCAGTACGACGAGTATTCGACGCCGTCCCAGGCGGAGGGCGAGCGGCTCGACGAGGACATGGACGAGCAGCAGCGCAAGCAGAGGCAGCACCCCCAGACGATGCGCACCACCCCCTCCCAGGCCGAAGGGGAACGCCTCGGGGAGGAGAAGGGCGAGGACCGCTAGGACCCGCCCGCCCGCCCTCGGGGCCTTGGGAGCACGGCGCCCTTCAGGGTGCGTCGACCGTCACCGTGAAGGAGAACCGGTCGCCCCGGTAGCGGATCCGCGCCACGTCGGCCACCCGCCCGTCCTCGTCGTACGTCACGCCCGTGTAGTGCAGGATCGGGCTCAGCAGCGGGACCTGGAGCAGCTCGGCCGTGACCGGGTCCGCCAGGCGCGCCTCGACGGTGTCGGTGATCCGGCTGATCCGCACCCCGACCACGTCGCGCAGCACCTTCGTCATCGGCCACCGCACCAGGTCGTCCAGGTCCACGGCGTCCGCGAACTCCGGGCGGACCGCGTTCTCCGCCCAGTTCGTGGGCTCGCCGCTCTCCCCGTCGTGGCGGAGCCTGCGGTACGTGACCACCTCGGCGGTGTCGGGGAAGTGCTCCAGCAGCTCACCGGCCACCGGCGTCCGCTCCCGCCCCAGGACCGTCGTCCGCTCGCCCGACTGCTGGGCCACGATCGCGTCGACCGACCCCAGCAGCCGCACCGGGGCGCTGCGCCGCGCACCCGGCTCGATGAAGGTGCCGCGCCGCCGGTGCCGGCTGATCAGGCCTTCGCCCTCCAGCTCCTTGAGCGCCTGGCGCATCGTCAGGACGCTCACGCCGTAGTGCTCGGCCAGCTGTTCCTCGGTCGGCAGGCGCAAGGAGGCGTCCGGGGTGCGGCCCAGTATCGAGGCGCGCAGGGACTGGGACACCTGGTACCAGAGGGGCAGTTTCCGGTTCAGGACGAGGGAGTCGGGGGCGAAGGCGATCACGGGTGGTTCTCCGAACGGCGGCAGACTGGAGTGCAGGCGGCGGGCGTGCGCGCACGGGGTCGTGCGCGCACGCATGCGCATGTTAGGCGCGGAAGTGGCGCTGGAGACCCTCCCAGACGTCGTCGTATCCGCGCTGGAGGTGCTCCGCTCCGGCCGCCTGGGGGGTGGCGGTGATCGGCCAGCGGGTCTCGAACATGAAGGCCAGACCGTCGTCGATCTTCTGCGGCTTCAGCTCGGCGGCGCTGGCCCGGTCGAAGGTCTCGCGGTCGGGGCCGTGCGCCGACATCATGTTGTGCAGCGAACCGCCGCCGGGCACGAAGCCCTCGGCCTTGGCGTCGTAGGCGCCCTCGATCAGGCCCATGTACTCGCTCATCACGTTGCGGTGGAAGTACGGCGGGCGGAAGGTGTCCTCGCCGACCAGCCAGCGCGGGGCGAAGACCACGAAGTCCACGCCCGCCAGGCCCGGGGTGTCGGAGGGCGAGGTCAGCACGGTGAAGATCGACGGGTCGGGGTGGTCGTAGCTGATCGACCCGATGACGTTGAAGCGGCGCAGGTCGTAGACGTACGGGACGTGCGTGCCGTGCCAGGCCACGACGTCGAGCGGGGAGTGGTCGTAGGTCGCGGACCAGAGGTTCCCGCAGAACTTGTTGACCACCTCGGTGGGGCGCTCGACGTCCTCGTACGCGGCGACCGGCGCCCGGAAGTCGCGGGCGGCGGCGAGGCCGTTGGCGCCGATCGGGCCCAGGTCGGGGAGGTCGAAGGGCTGCCCGTAGTTCTCGCAGACGTAGCCGCGGGCGGGCGCGCCGCCGCCCTCGCTGCCGCCGTTGCCGTTGCCGTCGAAGTCGAGGAGCTCGACGCGGAAACGGACGCCGCGCGGGATCAGGGCCACCTCGCCGGGGCCGACCGAGAGCAGGCCGAGCTCGGTGCGCAGCAGCAGGCCACCGCGCTCCGGGACGATCAGCAGCTCACCGTCGGAGTCGCTGAACACCCGGTCCGTCATGTCGGCGTTGGCGGCGTAGAGGTGGATGGCCATGCCGGTGCGCTGGGTGGCGTCGCCGTTGCCGCCCAGGGTCCACAGGCCGGCCAGGAAGTCCGTGCCCGGGGCCGGGTCGGGCAGCGGGTTCCAGCGCAGCCGGTTGGGGTCCGGGACGGCCTCGGTGAAGGGCGCCGTGCGCAGCGCTCCGTTGCCGACCCGGGTGAAGGCGGGGTGCGCGGCCGAAGGGCGGATCCGGTAGAGCCAGGAGCGGCGGTTGTGGCGGCGCGGCTCGGTGAAGGCGCTGCCGCTGAGCTGCTCGGCGTAGAGGCCGAGCGGGGCGCGCTGGGGCGAGTTGCGGCCGTGGGGGAGTGCGCCCGGCACGGCCTCCGAGCTGTGCTCGTTTCCGAAGCCGGTGAGGTACTCCAGCGCCTCCGCCGTCTTCCTGGCCTGCTCACTCATGGGCTGCTCCCGCTCCGTCGAAGGAATCCTATGCCAGACAGTAGGATTCCGCGCGCCGCTCGTCAACGCCACCCAGGGGCGGGTGGCCGATTCCCGCCCGGACCTCCCTCCGGACGGCGGTGCGGACGGCGGTGCGGAGGGCGGTGCGGACGGACTCGTGCGGACGGATCCGTGCGGGAGGGGATCCGAAAAGATGAACATTGCTCTACTCTCACGCGCATGTCGTGGACCCGCAGGTTCCCCGCAGTGCCGGCGGCACTCCTCGCCGCCCTGCTCGCCCTCCTGTCCCTCTTCGTCGCCGCGCCCGCCGCCCTCGCGCACGAAGAGCGCCCCGTCGCCCTGCCCGACGGCACCGGATCCGTCCCCGCGTACCGTGCGGCCGAGCCCGACCTGATCGTCTGCAAGACCGACCGGCCCGCCTTCGAGCGCCGCATCGCCGGATTCCCCGACGACCTGCGCCGCCGCAACCTCGACCTCTACGAACGCTGCGAGAAGTCCGGCTACCGCCACCTCCAGGCGGCGGTCGACGCCGTCGACCGCCCCGGCATGAACATCGCGGTCCTGCCCGGCCTCTACGAAGAGGAGCCCTCGCTCCCCAAGCCGACGGGCGAGTGCGCCGCCCTCAAGGCCCCGAACTCCGCCCTGGGCTACCAGATCCTGTCCTACGAACAGCAGGCGGGCTGCCCGCACAACCAGAACCTCGTCGCGATCCTCGGCAAGAAGAGCCTCCAGATCGAAGGCACCGGCGCCGCACGCACGGACGTCGTCATCGACGCCAAGTACCAGAAGCTGAACGCGATCCGCGCCGACAAGTCCGACGGCGTCTACTTCCGCAATTTCACCGCCCAGCGCACCACCTTCAACTCGCTGTACGTCCTGGCCGGCGACGGCTTCGTCATCGACGACGTACTGACCCGCTGGAACGACGAGTACGGCTTCCTGACCTTCGCCAGCGACCACGGCCTGTACAAGAACTGCGAGTCCTACGGCAACGGAGACTCCGGCATCTACCCCGGCAGCGCCTCCGACATCAACGACGGGCGCGGCTACGACGTGCCCCGGTACTCGATCGAGATCACCGGCTGCCGCAGCCACCACAACATGGTCGGCTACTCCGGTACCGCCGGGGACTCGGTGTGGGTCCACGACAACGAGTTCGACCAGAACATGGGCGGCGCCTCGATGGACAGCGCCTTCCCCGGACACCCCGGCCTCCCGCAGAACCACGCCCGCTTCGAACGCAACCTCATCCACGACAACAACGCCGACTACTACCACCACGTGGCCGACGGCACCTGCGCGAAGCCGCCCGTCGAGCGCGGCTACGAGCAGGGGGTGGTCTGCCCCCAGATCTCGATGCCGCCGGGCACTGGCATCATCACGGCCGGAGGCAACTGGAACCTCTACGAGAACAACTGGGTGTATGGCCACCGGCGGGCCGGCTTCTTCCTCAGCGCGGTGCCGGCCTTCATCCGCGGCGAGGGGAAGTGGTCGAAGCAGACCGACACCTCCCACCACAACCGGTACGCCGGCAACATCCTCGGCAAGGACAGGTCAGGGGCCTCCCGGCCCAACGGCACCGACGTGTGGTGGGACGGCCAGGGCCGCGGCAACTGCTGGCAGGACGGCCCCGACGGCTCCACCCCGGGCACCCTGCCGCAGTGCGGCAAGACGCGCGGCGAGGTCAGCGGCGCCTCCGCGCGACTGGTGGGCGAACCGGTGAAGCTCACCCAGCTGCTGGTCTGCGCGGATTACAACGTCCAGGCCCGCAGGCTCCCGGCCGGCTGCGACTGGTACGGGGCCCGCGGCCCGGAGCGGGTGGAGACGCAGATCGCGCTGGCGGTGGCGGCCGTCCTGCTGCTGGTCGGCGGGGTGCTGTGGTGGCGCCGGCTGCGACGCTCCCGGCTGGGCACGGTGTCCTCCCTGCTCGGGGCTGCCGGGCTGGCCCTGGACGTGGCCGGCTCCACGATGCCCCTCCAGGACACCTCCGTCCCGGCCCTCGCCCTCCTGCTGCTCGGCCTCTGGTGGACCGGCGCCGGCCTGGCCCTGCGCCCCGGGCGCCCCTGGCTGGCCCGACTGACCCTGCTCCTGGGAGCGCTGACCCTGCTGGACGCCTTCGACAAAGCCGTGCTGATGATCCCCTGGATCCCCCTGAGCCCCGCCTGGATAAGGGCGCTGGCGGCGCTGGTGTGGGTCCTGTGGGCAGCCATCGCCGCAGCCCGCCCCACCCCGCCCACCCCCTCGACCCCCCACCCCCCCACCCCCACCCCCACCCCATCCCTGACCCCCTGACCGACCCCGACCCGGGCCCCGACCTCCACCCCCTGGCCGGGCCTCGACTCGCACCCCGAGCCGGGCCCCGACCTCCACGCCCTGGCCGGGCCTCGACCTCCACCCCCTGACCGGGCTCCGACTTTCACCCCCCCGACCGGGGCTTCGACTTCCACTCCTGACCGGGCTCGGACCTTATCCCCCTGACCCGGGCCCCGACGCCCACCTCTGAACCGGGCTCCGGCCTTCACCCTCTGGCCTGGGCCTCGACCTCCACCCCCTGGCCGGGCCTGGGCCTCGACCTCCACCCTCTGACCCGGGCTCCGACCTCCACCCCTCACCCCCACCCCCACCCCCGATCCGGAGCCCAGCCCGGAGGGGGACCCACCTCATCCCGCCCCGGCCCTCGGCCGACGCCCGCTCCGTACCGCCCGCCGACGCCCGCCCCGACGCCCCGCGCCCCCGACGCCCGCTACTGACGACCCGTCGAGCCCACTGCCGACGCCCGGCCCACTGCCGACGCCCGGCCCACCGCCGACGCCCGGCCCGCCGCGGAGCGTGGCGGTGCGGGGGCGGGTCCGCGGAGGGGGGGGCGGGGGCCGGTCGGCCCGAACCTCCATCGGAGGCCCGAAGTGACCGTCCCCGCACAGGACCGCATCCGGTGCGACGCATGCCGACCACCCGCCCGCACGGGCCGGCCGCCCCGACACCGCACCCGCACGGCCGCGCTCGTCGCCCTCCTCCTGCTCCTCGCGGGCGGCGCGGCGACCGGCTGCGGGGGCAGGGCCACCACTCACCACAAACCCGGCACCACCCACGAGCAGGCCTCCGGCAGCACGGGCACCCTGCTCGACACCCAGGACGGCGGCGGCCACCGCCTGCGCGAGGTCCCGGCCCGGGGCGCGCCGGAGGTCGAGCTCACCGCCCGCCCCGACTCCGAGGACGGCTGGAACCTCCAACTGGCCGTCACCGACTTCCGCTTCACCCCCGACAGCACCGGTGGCGCCGCCCTCCCGGGCGCCGGCCACGCCCACCTCGAACTCGACGGCCACACGCTGGCCCGCGCGTACGGTCCCTGGTTCCACCTGCCCGCGGCGCAGGTGCCCGAGGGCGCGCACACCCTGACCGTCCGCCTCTACGCCGACGACCACACGGCCTGGGCCGTCGCCGGCAAACCGGTCGAGGCGTCCGTGCCACTGACCGCGGGCCCCCCGGGCGAGGCGTCCCACAGCCACTCCGCGTCCACCCCGTCCACCCCGACCGGCTCGGCGGCGCCCTCCGGGGCTCCACGGGCCGACCGGACCGTCACCCTCGCCGTCCGCGACGGCAAGGTGGTCCCCGCCACCGGCCGCACCGAGGTCAAGCGCGGCGAACGCGTCGCCCTGCGGGTCACCAGCGACCGCGCCGACACCCTCCACGTCCACGGCTACGACAAGGAACTCGCCCTGCCCGCGGGCCAGGAGGCGACCCTGGTCCTGACGGCCGACCGCACCGGCCTCTTCGAGGTGGAGACCCACGAGTCCGGGCTGGTCCTGACCCAGCTCCTGGTCCGATGACCCCCGGCCTCGGGGCGGCGGCCCCGGGCCCGGCGTCAGCGCCCGGGGCGTGGTCCGGCGTCCGGCCCGGACCGGGGGCGGAGCCGGGAGCGGTGGCGGCGTTCGGGCCGGGGCCCGGCCGGAGCGTGGTCCTTCACCCGGCCGACCCACAGGTCCCGCTCGCGCACGGGATCGGCTCCCAGCACGACCTGCCCATCTCTCCCTTCTACGCCTTCGCCGGAGCCTTCACCGCGCTCTTCGTCTCCTTCCTCGCACTCGGTCTCCTCTGGTCGGTCTCCCGCTTCCGCGGCGACCGCTCCGGCCTGGCCCTGCCCGCCGGGTTCCAGCGGGTGGCCGACGCGCCGGCCACCCGCACCACCCTGCGCGGACTCGGCCTCGCCGCAGCCCTCGCCGTACTCCTCCACCTCCTCCTCGGTCCCGACGACCCCGCCCGCAACCCCGCTCCCGGCGCCGTCTACGTCCTGCTCTGGGTCGGACTCGTCCCCGCCTCCCTCCTCCTCGGCCCCGTCTGGCGCCTGCTCAACCCGCTGCGCACCCTGCACCGGCTCCTCCGCCGGACCCGCCACCGCCCGCCCGGCGAGGGCCGCCCCCTGCCCGCCCGGCTCGGTCAATGGCCCGCCGCCGCAGGCCTGTTCGGCTTCACCTGGCTGGAGCTCGTCGCCCCCGATCCCGCATCCACCACCACCCTCCTCTGTGCCATTGCCGGCTACGCCGCCCTCCACCTGCTGCTCGCCGCCCGCTTCGGCGAGCGGTGGTTCGCCGACGCCGACGCCTTCGAGGCCTACTCCGACCTCCTGGCCCGGCTCTCACCGCTCGGCCGCCGCGGCGACGGCCGCCTGGCCCTGCGCAACCCCCTCCACGGACTCGACGCGACGCCCGAGCGGCCCGGACTCGTCGCCACCGTCTGCGTCCTGCTCGGGTCCACCGCCTACGACGGCTACTCCGACAACCCCGCCTGGATCAACGCCGTTCAGACCTCCCCCCTCGGCCGCACCCCCGCGGCCACCCTCGGACTGCTCGCTTCCATCGCCCTCGTCGCCACCCTCTACTGCCTGTGCGCCGGCGCCACCCGCCTCGTCAGCGGCCCGCACCCCCGCCCGCTGACCGCCTTCGCGCACTCACTCGTACCGATCGCCCTCGGCTATCTCATCGCCCATTACTTCTCCCTCCTCGTCACCGAAGGACCACGCACAGTAATCATGGCACTGGGCACTGACAATGCCGCAGAGCCCAGTCCCCCCTTGGGTCCCGGAGGTCTGGCCGCCCTCCAGGTGATCGCCGTGGTGGGCGGTCACGTACTCGGAGTGATCGCCGCCCACGACCGCTCCGTACGCCTCTTCCCGCCCGCCAGGGCCGTGGCCGGCCAACTCCCGCTGCTCGCGCTGATGGTCACGTACACACTCGGCGGGCTCACCCTCCTGCTGAACTGAGGGCCGGCCGTCGCGTTCACCCGAACCACACGCCAGGAGCGGCATGATGGACCCCGTGCCTCCCGCCCACCCCCTGCGCCGGACACCGGTCCAGCAGCGCAGTGCCGACCGTCTCGCCCGGATCCTCGACGCCTGCGCCGAGCTGCTCGACGAGACCGGCTACGAGAACCTCAGCACCCGTGCCGTCGCCCTGCGCGCCGGTGTGCCCATCGGATCCGTCTACCGGTTCTTCGGGAACAAGCGGGCCATGGCCGTCGCCCTCGCCCACCGCAACCTGGACCGGTACGCCGACGGCATCCAAAAGCGCCTCGCCGTCCTGCCGGTCACGGACTGGCGGCCCGTCGTGGACGCCGTCCTCGACGAGTACCTGGCCATGAAGCGCAGCGTCCCGGGCTTCGCCCTCGTCGACTTCGGCGTGCCCGCGCCGCCCGCGGAGGGGCCCGCCGCGGACCCGAACCACCTCGTCGCCACACGCCTGACCCGGCTGCTGTGCGCGCATCTCCGGCTCGTCCCCGACGCCGGGCTGGAGCGCGCGGTCCTGGTCGCCGTCGAGGCGACCGACGCGCTCGTCCAGCTGGCCTTCCGGTCCGACCCGGCGGGGGACCCGGCGATCGTCGCCGAGACGCGGGCGATGATGCACGCCTACCTGGCACGGGTCCTGGACTGAGCGGCCCGGAGCCGACCGGTCGCCGCAAGCCCCTCCCCGACGTGCCTACCGGTCGGTATGCTCGGTGCGCCCGTGTGCCCGCGCCGCCGGGACGGACCGCCGACGGTCCGCGCCCGTGCTGCGGCCTGCCGCCCCCTGGAGGGCCCATGCCCCGCACCGCCCCGCGCATCTGCCCCCTCTGTGAAGCCACCTGCGGCCTCACCCTGACCATCGAGGGGACCACCGTCACCGGTGCCCGGGGTGACCGCGACGACGTCTTCAGCCGCGGCTTCATCTGCCCCAAGGGCGCCGCCTTCGGAGCGCTCGACGCCGACCCGGACCGGCTGCGCACCCCTCTCGTCCGCCGCGACGGCCGCCTGCGCCGGGCGACCTGGGAGGAGGCCTACGACGCCATCGCCGTGGCCGTCCCCGCCCTGGTCCGGGAACACGGTGCGCAGTCCGTGGGCGTCGTCCTCGGCAACCCGAACGTCCACACCATGGCCGGCGCCCTCTACCCGCCGCTGCTCGTGGGCGCCCTGGGCACCCGCAACCTCTTCACCGCCAGCACCCTCGACCAGATGCCCAAACACGTCTCCAGCGGACTGCTGTTCGGCGACCCCTTCGCCATCCCCGTGCCCGACCTCGACCGCACCGACTTCCTGCTCCTGCTCGGTGCCAACCCGGTCGAGTCCAACGGCTCCCTGTGCACCGCCCCCGACTTCCCCGGCCGGCTCAAGGCGCTGCGGGCGCGCGGCGGCACCCTCGTGGTCGTCGACCCGCGCAGGACGCGCACCGCCCGGCTCGCCGACCGGCACCTCGCGCCCCGCCCCGGCAGCGACGCCCTGCTGCTCGCCGCCCTCGCGCACACCCTGCTCGCCGAAGGGCTGTCCGCTCCCGGGGCGTTGGCGCGGCATACCGAGGGGCTCCGGGAACTCGCCGCCGCCCTCGGGAGTTTCACTCCTGAGGCCGTGGCCCCCGCCTGCGACCTCAAGGCCGCCGAGATCCGTACCCTGGCCCGTGATCTCGCGGCCGCGCCCACCGCCGCCGTCTACGGGCGGATAGGCAGCTGCACCGTCGAGTACGGGACGCTCGCCAGCTGGCTGGTCGACGTACTGAACATCCTCACCGGCAACCTCGACCGTCCGGGCGGAGCCCTCTTCCCGCTCCCGGCGACCGGCCCGCGTCCCCGGGCGGCCGGACCCGGCCGCGGGTTCGCGCTCGGCCGCTGGCACAGCCGGGTCTCCGGCCATCCCGAAGCCAAGAGCGAACTGCCCATCGCCGCCCTCGCCGAGGAGATCGAGACCCCGGGGCCGGGGCGGATCCGCGCCCTGATCGCCATCGCCGCCAACCCGGTGCTGTCCGCCCCCGACGGCCGCCGGCTCGACGCGGCCCTGGCCGGCCTGGACTTCATGGTCAGCGTCGACCCGTACCTCAACGAGACCTCCCGCCACGCCCACGTCGTGCTGCCTCCGCCGCCCCCGTCCCAGAGCGCACACCACGACTTCGCCTTCAACGGCTTCGCCATCCGCAACCAGGTCCGCTACACCCGGCCCGCCGTGCCCCTCGAAGCCGGACGGCTCGACGAGTGCGAGATCCACGCGCGCCTCGTCCTGGCCGTCTCCGGCACGTACGGCGCCACCGAACCGTCCGACGTCGACGAGACGGCGATCCAGAGCGCCCTCGCCCGGGAGACCGCGGACCGGCGCTCCCCCCTCCACGGTGCGGACCCCGCCCGCCTCGCGGGGCTCCTCACGGGCGGGAACGGCCCCGAACGGCGGCTCGACCTGATGCTGCGACTCGGCCCGTACGGAGACCTGTTCGGCGCCGCGGGACTGCCGGACGGGTTGCCGGAGGGGCAACCGGACGGGTTGCCGGACCGGTCTGCGTACGGATCCGTGGACGGGCGGCCGGACCGGCCGCAGGGCGGGCTGAGTCTGGAGCGGCTGCTCGCCCACCCGCACGGCATCGACCTCGGGCCGCTGCGCCCCCGGCTCCCGGGCCTGCTCAGGACCCGCAGCGGCAGGATCGAGCTGCTCCCGGACCCGATCGCGGCCGAGCTCCCCCGACTGCGCGCGGCGCTCACCGGCCGCCCCGCCGCCCTGGTGCTCGTGGGCCGCCGCCACCTGCGGTCCAACAACAGCTGGTTGCACAACGTCCCGGCCCTCACCGGAGGTTCCAACCGCTGCACCCTCCAGGTCCACCCGCGGGATGCGGAGCGGATCGGACTGGCCGACGGGGGGCGGGCCCGGGTCACGGCCGACGGCGGCAGCCTGGAGGTCCCGGTGGAGGTCACCGACGCCGTCCGCGCCGGCGTGGTCAGCCTGCCGCACGGCTGGGGCCACGACCGGGACGGCACCCGCCTCGCGGTCGCCGCCGCCGAACCGGGAGTGAACGTCAACCAGCTCCTCGACGGCACCCGGCTCGACCCGCTCTCCGGGACGGCGGTGCTGAACGGCTTCCCCGTCGAACTCGCACCCCTGCCCTGAGCTGGGGTTTTGCTCGTATTGCTCACGCGGCGACGTCTTGTTGGCACAAGGAGGCGGCACCTAGGTTCCCTGCATGCTGACCTTCCTCGGCTTCGCCATGATCGCGACCTTCCTGGTCCTGATCATGCTGAAGAAAATGTCGCCCATCGCGGCGCTCGTCCTCATTCCCGCGCTCTTCTGCGTGTTCGCCGGAAAGGGCGCGCACCTGGGGGACTACGTCATCGACGGCGTCGGCAAGCTCGCCCCGACCGCCGCCATGCTGATGTTCGCCATCGTCTACTTCGGCGTGATGATCGACGTCGGCCTCTTCGACCCGATCGTCCGGGGCATCCTGCGCTTCTGCAAGGCCGATCCGATGCGGGTCGTGGTCGGCACGGCCGTGCTGGCCGCGATCGTCTCCCTCGACGGGGACGGTTCGACCACCTTCATGATCACCGTTTCGGCCATGTATCCGCTCTACAAGCGGCTCGGTCTGAGCCTGGTGGTCATGACGGGCGTCGCCGCGACCGCCAACGGCGTGATGAACACCCTCCCCTGGGGCGGCCCCACCGCCCGCGCCGCCACCGCCCTCAAGCTGGACGCGGCCGACATCTTCGTCCCGATGATCCCCGCGCTCGCGGTCGGGCTCCTGTGCGTCTTCGTCCTGGCCTACGTCCTGGGCCTGCGCGAGCGCCGCCGCGTCGGCTCCCTGGTGATGCCCGGGGAGGCGGAGGCCGAGACGGAGGAGGAGTCCCTGGTCGCGGTCGGCTCGGGCGGCAGGGCGGACACGGGCGCGCGGCCGGACGCGAAGGCGCCCGGGGGCGGCAGCTCCGGTTCCGCCTCGGGTACCGCCGCCGGTACGGGTTCCGCCTCCGCCCCCGGTTCCGCCGCCGGTACGGGTGCCGGTGCGGGCGCCGCCTCCGGCGCCGCGCCCGAGGACGACGGCTTCCAGGGGCTCGACCCCGACCGTCCGACGCTGCGCCCGCGCCTCTACTGGTTCAACGCGGGCCTCACCGTCGCCCTGCTCACCGCGATGATCATGGAGCTGCTGCCGATCCCGGTGCTGTTCCTGCTCGGCGCCGCCCTCGCGCTCACCGTGAACTTCCCCCACATGCCGGACCAGAAGGCCCGCATCGCCGCCCACGCCGACAACGTCCTGAACGTCGCCGGCATGGTCTTCGCCGCCGCCGTCTTCACGGGCGTCCTCGGCGGAACGGGCATGGTCAAGCACATGGCCGACTGGCTCGTCGGTGCCGTCCCCGAGGGCATGGGCCCGCACATGGCCCTGGTCACGGGGCTGCTCAGCCTGCCGCTGACCTACTTCATGTCCAACGACGGCTTCTACTTCGGTGTCCTGCCGGTCCTCGCCGAGGCCGGCGCCGCCCACGGGGTCTCCTCGCTGGAGATCGCCCGCGCCTCCCTGGTCGGCCAGGCCCTGCACATGTCGAGCCCGCTGGTTCCGGCCGTCTACGTCCTGGTCGGCATGGCGAGGGTCGAGTTCGGCGACCACACCCGCTTCACCGTGAAATGGGCGGCCCTCACCTCCCTCGTGGTGCTGGCGGCAGGGATGCTTTTCGGCATCATCTGAGCCGGGCGGCCCCTGGTGCCCCGAAAACTACCGGCGCTAGTTTGTAGGGTGTCGACGACGTCAGCTCTACGCGCTCGTGCGTGCTCGGGAGGAATGCCATGAAGGCCCACGACGGGATGTACATCGGCGGGGAGTGGCGGCCCGCCGCCGCGGCCGACCGGATCGAGGTCGTCAACCCGGCCGACGAGCAGGTCATCGCCAGCGTCCCGGCCGGGGGCGCCGAGGACGTGGACGCGGCCGTACGCGCGGCCCGCGCGGCCCTCCCCGGCTGGGCGGCCACGGCTCCGGCCGAGCGGGCCGCCCTGATCGGTGCGCTGCGCGACGTCCTGGCGGCCCGCAAGGGCGAGATCGCCGAGACCATCACCGCCGAACTCGGCGCCACCTCCGGCTTCTCGGAGAGCGTCCACGTCGGGGCGCCGATCGCGGTGGCCTCCTCCTACGCCGAGCTGGCGGCCGAGTACGCCTTCGAGGAGCGGATCGGGAACTCCACCGTGCTGCTGGAGCCGGTCGGCGTGGTCGGGGCCATCACGCCCTGGAACTATCCCCTGCACCAGGTCGTTGCCAAGGTGGCACCCGCTCTCGCCGCCGGCTGCACCCTCGTCCTCAAGCCGGCCGAGGACACCCCGCTGACCGCACAGCTCTTCGCCGAAGCCGTGCACGAGGCGGGCATCCCGGCCGGAGTCTTCAACCTGGTGACCGGTACCGGCCCGGTCGCCGGACAGGCGCTGGCCGAGCACGAAGGGGTCGACCTCGTCTCCTTCACCGGCTCGACCGCCGTCGGCAAGAAGATCGGTGCCATCGCCGGCGCCGCCGTCAAGCGCGTCGCCCTCGAACTCGGCGGCAAGTCGGCGAACGTCATCCTGCCCGGCGCCGATCTGCCCAAGGCCGTCGCCGCGGGCGTCGCCGATGTCATGAGCAACTCCGGTCAGAGCTGCAACGCCCTCACCCGCATGCTCGTCCAGCGGGAACAGTACGAGGAGGCCGTGTCCCTCGCGGCCGCCGCCGTCGCCAAGTACCCCACCGGCGACCCCCGCGACCCGGGCACCCGCCTCGGCCCGGTGATCAATGCCAAGCAGCGCGCCCGCGTGCGCGCGTACATCGACAAGGGCGTCGAGGAGGGCGCGCGCCTCGTCGCGGGCGGTTCCGAAGCACCGCACGAGCACGGGTACTTCGTCGCCCCGACCGTGTTCGCGGACGTTACCCCCGAGATGACCATCGCCCAGGAGGAGATCTTCGGTCCCGTCCTGGCGATCCTCCCCTACGAGGACGAGGAGGACGCCCTGCGCATCGCCAACGGCACCGTCTACGGCCTCGGCGGCGCAGTCTGGGCCGCGGACGCGGATACGGCCGTGGCCTTCGCTCGCCGCATGGACACCGGCCAGGTGGACATCAACGGCGGCCGCTTCAACGTGCGCGCGCCCTTCGGCGGCTACAAGCAGTCGGGCGTGGGCCGCGAGCTCGGCCCGCACGGCCTGGGGGAGTACCTCCAGACCAAGTCCCTGCAGTTCTGACCGCGCAGCCCCGAAGACACCGCGCAGCCCCCGAAGACACGGAGACGAAGACCATGGTCCGCGCCGCCATCCTGCCCGCCGTCGGAGCCCCGCTGGAGATCCGGGACATCGTGCTGCCCGAACCCGGCCCCGGGCAGGTCCGGGTGCGGCTCGCCGCAGCCGGGGTCTGTCACTCCGACCTCTCCCTCACCAACGGCACCATGCGGGTGCCCGTCCCCGCCGTCCTCGGCCACGAGGGCGCGGGGACGGTCGTCTCGGTGGGCGAGGGCGTCACCCACGTCGCACCCGGCGACGGTGTGGTGCTCAACTGGGCCCCGTCCTGCGGGGAGTGCCACCACTGCCGGATCGGCGAGGTCTGGCTCTGCGTCAAGGCCCTGACCGGGGTCGGCGCGGTCTACGCCCACGACGCCGAGGGCACCGAGCTGCACCCCGGGCTCAACGTCGCGGCCTTCGCCGAGGAGACCGTCGTCGCGGCGAACTGCGTGCTGCCCGCGCCCGCCGGGATCCCGCTGCCCGAAGCCGCCCTGCTCGGCTGTGCCGTCCTCACCGGGTACGGGGCCGTCCACCACAGCGCCCAGGTCCGTCCCGGCGAGTCGGTGGCCGTGTTCGGGGTCGGCGGGGTCGGCCTGGCCGCCCTCCAGGCGGCCCGGATCGCCGGGGCGGGGGCCGTCGTGGCCGTGGACGTCTCCCCGGCGAAGGAGGAACTGGCCCGTGCCGCCGGGGCCACCGACTTCGTGCTCGCCTCCGAGACCACCGCCAAGCAGATCCGCGCGCTCACCGCCGGTCAGGGCGCGGACGTGGCCATCGAGTGCGTGGGCCGCGCGGAGACCATCCGCGGAGCCTGGGACTCCACCCGCCGGGGCGGGCGCACCACGGTCGTCGGCATCGGAGGCAAGGAGCAGCAGGTCACCTTCCACGCACTGGAGATCTTCCACTACGCCCGCACCCTCAGCGGCTGCGTCTACGGCAACAGCGATCCGGCCCGGGACCTCCCGGTGATCGCCGACCACGTGCGGGCCGGCCGCCTCGACCTCGGCGCCCTGGTCACCGACCGGATCACCCTCGACGGCATCCCCGCCGCCTTCGACGCGATGCTCGCGGGCAAGGGGGGTCGCTCCCTGGTCGTCTTCTGATCCGGCCGGGCCCGGTCCGACCGACCGGCCGCACCCCCCCCGTGCGGTCGGCGGGGTCGGCCGGGTCGGTCAGGCCCGTGGCTCCCGCAGGGCCTCGTACTGGAGGGACAGGCCGTCCAGCAGAGCCGTCAGGCCCGTCTCGAACGCGCCCTCGTCCACCTCGCGCCTGCGCTGCGCAAGCAGGTGGGCCTGCCCCAGGTGCGGGTAGTCCACCGGGTCGTACGCCGCCTCGTCGTCCACGAACCCCCGGGCGAAGGAGGCCACCGCCGAGCCCAGGATGAAGTAGCGCATCAGGGCGCCGATCCGCGTCGCGTGGGCCGGTGGCCACCCCGCCTCGGTCATCGCCCCGAACACCGCGTCCGCCAGTCGCAGCCCGGCCGGGCGCCGGCCCGGCCCCCGTGCCAGTACCGGCACGATGTTCGGATGGTCCGCCAGGGCGTCCCGGTACGAGTGCGCCCAGGCGTGCAGGGCCCCGCGCCAGTCCGGGCGCGCCCCACCGTCACGGTCACCGTTGCCGTCACGGTCGCCGTTCTCGTCGTCGCGGCCGACCGCGTCGAACATCGACAGGTCGACCCGGGCGCTCACCGCGTCCGCCACCGCCTCCAGGATTGCGTCCTTGGTCCGGAAGTGGTTGTAGAGCGACGGCCCGCTGACCCCCAGCGCCGCGGCCAGCCGCCGCGTCGACACCGCCTCCAGCCCCTCCGCGTCCACCAGCGCACCGGCCGCCTCGACGATGAGGTCTCTGCTCAGGAGGGGCTTGCGCGGTCTGGCCATGCGCCACATAGTAGGCCCTGCCCGCCATAAACTACCGGTGCTAGTTAAAGGCCCCGGCACCCGCGACCGCGCCCCACCCGGAGGCACCCGTGAACCTGGAGCTCAGCGAGGAGCAGGAAGCCGTGCGCCGGCTCGCCCGCGCGTTCAGCGAGCGCGAGATCGCCCCGTACGCCGCCGAGTGGGACCGCGCCGAGAGCGTGGACCGGTCCATCGTGAAGAAGCTCGGCGACCTCGGGTTCCTCGGCCTCACCGTCCCCGAGGAGTACGGCGGCTCCGGCGGCGACCACGTCTCCTACGCGCTCGTCACCGAGGAACTGGGCCGCGGGGACTCCGCGGTGCGCGGCATCGTCTCCGTCTCCCTCGGCCTGGTCGCCAAGACCGTCGCCGCCTGGGGGACCGAGGAGCAGAGGCAAGACTGGCTGCCCCGGCTGTGCTCCGGCGAGGCCCTCGGCTGCTTCGGCCTGACCGAACCCGGCACCGGCTCCGACGCCGCCGCCCTCACCACCCGGGCCGTGCGCGAGGGGGACGCGTACGTGATCAGCGGCAGCAAGATGTTCATCACCAACGGAACCTGGGCCGATGTCGTCCTGCTCTTCGCCCGCACCGGCGGCGCCCCCGGCCACCGCGGGATCTCCGCCTTCCTCGTCCCCGCCGACACGCCGGGCCTGACCCGCCGTGAGGTGCGCGGCAAGCTGGGCCTGCGCGGTCAGGCCACCGCCGAGCTCGCCCTCGACGGCGTCCGCGTGCCCGCGTCCGCGATGCTCGGCCCCGAGGGCAAGGGCTTCTCCGTCGCCATGTCGGCCCTGGCCAAGGGTCGGATGTCGGTGGCCGCCGGCTGCGTCGGCATCGCGCAGGCCGCGCTGGACGCGGCCGTCTCGTACGCCGGGCGGCGCGAGCAGTTCGGCAAGCCGATCGCCCACCACCAGCTGGTGCAGGAGCTGATCGCCGACATCTCCGTCGACGTGGACGCCGCCCGGCTGCTGACCTGGCGCGTCGCCGACCTCATCGACCGCGGCCGGCCCTTCGCCACCGAGGCCTCCACCGCCAAGCTCTTCGCCTCCGAAGCCGCCGTGCGCGCCGCGGGAAACGCCCTCCAGGTCCACGGCGGCTACGGCTACATCGACGAGTACCCGGCCGGAAAGCTGCTGCGCGACGCCCGCGTGATGACCCTCTACGAGGGCACCAGCCAGATCCAGAAGCTGCTGATCGGCCGCGCCCGCACGGGGGTCTCCGCGTTCTGAGCCGACGGCGGACCCGCCGGAGTTCTGCCTAAGCGCTTGCTCACCCTCCGGTAGGGTGTTCCTTCCACACGGGGAAGAGGGTGAGCGGGCGATGGACAGTGCGGCGGATACCGGCGGCTATCAGGCGTGGTCGGAGGTCACCCCCGACGCCGCGCGGCGGCTGTTGGTCGCGGCCGTCGAGGCCTTCGCCGAACGCGGCTACCACGCGACCACCACGCGCGACATCGCCGGCCGGGCCGGCATGAGCCCGGCGGCGCTCTACATCCACTACAAGACCAAGGAAGAGCTGCTCCACCGCATCAGCCGGATCGGCCACGACAAGGCGCTGGAGATCCTGGAGACCGCCGCCGCCGGGCCCGGAACCTCGGCCGACCGGCTCGACGCGGCCGTACGGTCCTTCGTGGGCTGGCACGCCGCGCACCACACCACCGCGCGCGTGGTCCAGTACGAGCTCGACGCGCTCGCGCCCGAACACCGCGGCGAGATCGTGGCGCTGCGCCGCGAGAGCGACGCCGCCGTGCGCCGCATTATCGCCGAGGGGGTCCGGGCGGGGGAGTTCGACGTCCCCGACGTCCCCGGGACCACCCTCGCCGTGCTCTCCCTCTGCATCGACGTGGCCCGCTGGTTCAGCACCGCCGGGCACCGCACGCCCGACGAGGTCGGCGCGCTCTACGCCGACCTCGTGCTCCGCATGGTGGGCGCCCGGCCGGCCGCCGGGCCCGTGGTTCAGAAGTAGTAGCGGGACACCGACTCCGCGACGCAGACCGGCTTCGCGCCGCCCTCGCGCTCCACCGTCACCGTCGCCGCGACCTGCACGCCTTCGCCCGCCTCGGTGACCGCCGTGATCACGGCCGTGGCGCGCAGGCGCGAGCCGACCGGCACCGGAGCCGGGAAACGGACCTTGTCCGTGCCGTAGTTGATGCCCATCCGCATGCCCTCGACCCGCATGATCTGCGGCACCAGGCTGGGCAGCAGCGACAGTGTCAGATAGCCGTGCGCGATCGTGGAGCCGAAGGGGCCCGCGGCGGCCCGCTCCGGGTCCACGTGGATCCACTGGTGGTCGCCGGTCGCGTCCGCGAAGAGGTCGATCCGCTTCTGGTCCACCTCCAGCCACTCGCTCGGGCCGAGCACGTCACCGATCCCGGCGCGCAGTTCCTCGGCGGAGGTGAAGATCCTCGGTTCGGCCATGCCCTGCCCCTGTCGTCGGCTGTCACGTCGTCCGCTGGCGCGCAACTAATAAGCGTTTGCTCAGCATGCTGGGGCCCGCATGCGTCTGTCAACGGATCTCCGACTAGGCTCGGCCGCGTGCCGCAGATTCCCGAGAACGTCCACGAACTCACGGTCGGCCAGCTCTCCGCGCGCAGCGGGGCAGCCGTCTCCGCACTGCATTTCTACGAGACCAAAGGGCTGATCAGCAGCCGCCGTACCTCCGGCAACCAGCGCCGCTACACGCGCGAGGCGCTGCGCCGGGTGGCCTTCGTACGCGCCGCGCAGCGCGTGGGCATCCCGCTGGCCGACATCCGCGAGGCGCTGGTCGAGCTGCCGGAGGGGCGCACCCCCACCCCCGAGGACTGGGCGCGGCTGTCCGAGAACTGGCGCGCCGAGCTCGACGAGCGGATCCGGCAACTCAGCGATCTGCGCGACCGGTTGTCGGACTGCATCGGCTGCGGCTGCCTCTCGCTGAAGAAGTGCGCCCTGTCCAACCCGGACGACGTCTTCGGCGCCCGCCTCACCGGATCCCGGCTGTCGCAGTAGCCGCGTCCCGCAGCTCCCGGGCGGCGGCCACCAGTTCGGCATTGGAGCGCGCCGCCCGCCCGTCGGGCAGGTGCAGGACGTCCCCCACGCCGGTCCGCGTGCCGGCACCGCACCGCGCGGCCATCCGCAGCACCGGCCAGGCGGCCGCGTCCCGCCCGTACAGCAGGACCGGCACCGGCGGCAGCCAGCGCAGCGCCGCCACCAGCGCCGGGTCGGCCTCGGCCAGCTCCACCACCAGCCGCACCCGGCCGTGGTCCGGCGGGGCCCACTCCAGGAACCGGGCCAGCGGCTCCGGCCCGGCCCCGCCGCCCAGCGGGACCACGGCGTCCACCGCCACCCCGCGCGCCAGCAGGGCCCGGCCCAGCGCGCCGGCGCCCGGCTCCGCGAACGCCACCTGGGCCCGGTCGGGCAGCACCGTCCAGGACCGCACCCGCTCCAGCCGCCCGGCGGGATCCGGCTCGGCGTCGACGGCGGCCGGAACCGAGAGGGGTACGCGGACCCCCGCGCCGCGCATCTCCTCCAGCAGCGGACCGACCACCCGGGGCGAGAGGCTCTCCCGCCCGCACGGGGTCCTCGGGTGCACCAGTACCTCCCCGGCCCCGGCGGCTACGGCCTCCACCGCCGACTCCGTCAGATCCCGCGGGGTCATCGGCACCGCGCCCCCGTCGCCGGCGCCGCGCGATCCGTTGACCGCCACCTGGAGCACCGCCCCCGGCCCGTCCCCGCCCCGACCGCCGTCCCTGCCCCAACCGCCGTGTCCGCCCAGCCCCTGTCCGCCCGGCCCGCTCACGCCCGGCCCGTCCCCGCCCGGCCCGCTCACGCCGCGCCCGCCGGGGCCTGGAGCACCGCCGCCGGGTGCGCCAGGACCGCGTCCGCGAGCGCCGGTCTCGGCACCACGATCCCGCAGCCCCCGCACACCGGCCCGTCCCACGCCCACGCCCCGGCCCACGCCCCGTGGGCCGTCAGCGACGCCGACCAGCGCAACTCCCGCTCCCCGCACACCGGACAGGCCGTCCCGGGCTCCGATTCCAGCGCCTTCACCAGCCGGCGCAACACCTCGCCGAGCGTCCCCTCCGGCCGCACCCCCGGATCGACGCACCGCACCACGGCGTCCCCGCTGCCGCCCCAGGCCCACTCCGGCCGGCGCACCCCGTCGTGCTTCTCCCGTCTACGGCGCGCCGCGAACTGCCGCTCGTACTCCAGCCAGACCGCCCGGGCCTCCTCCAGTTCCTCCAGGGCCGCGACCAGGCGCAGCGGATCCGCGCCCCGGTCCTCGGGGGCGATCCCGTGCCGGTCGCACAGGTGCCACCACGTCGCCCGGTGCCCGTAGGGCGCGAACCGTTCCAGGCAGCGGCGCAGCGAATGGCGCCGCAGGGCCCGGTCGTTGCGCGCGTCGCGCACCTGGTAGGCCAGACTCCGAAAACCCGCCATCGCACCTTCACCTCCGCCGCCGTGCCCCCGCCCACACCTGTGTTCGCGCTACCCCGTCGAACGAAGCGGCGCGTCCTGACGTGCCCAACATGCCCTGCCGGATGTGGGCGCATGCGGGGGCGGTCGAGGCGTGTGGGTGGCACATGGCCGGAACTCAGCGCCCCATGCGCCCCGCGCCGACCACGATCCGGGCCAGCTCCTCGTGGCAGATGTCGCTGTGCGCCCCCGACGGCGGACCGCCGCGCCGCACCACGGAGCCCGCGTCCACGCTGACGCAACCGGCCGCGGGCAGCCCGTCGCGCAGGGCCGCCTCCAGGCCGATCCGCTGTGCGCCCGGCACCGCCTGCACCCCGTCGTGCCCGACCGCGCCCCACCGCTCGTCGAACCCCAGCAGACCGGCCGAATCTCCCGCCATCCGGGACGCCAGGGGATAGAACAGCCCGAGGGCGCTGTCGTGGGAGGAGTGGCAGGCCACCACGGGGCCGTCGACCCTGCGCTGGAGTCCCCGCAGGGCTCCGCCGCGGCGCGGGTCGTGGGGGAGGCGGTCGCTGAAGGCGTAGTGCGAGAAAGCCCCCTGGAGCAGGGTCAGCGACTTCAGGTGCCGCGCCCCGTCCGGTACGGCGCGCAGGGAGAAGGACACCACCCGCGCCCCGAAGCTGTGGCCTATCAGGTGGACGCGCAGGGCCGGGCGCCGGCCCGCCAGGTCCGCCAGCACCGGCCCGAGCCCGTGCTCGCCGACGACCCCGGCGCGGTTCTTCATCTCGTAGTACGTCGCCTGGCGCAGCAGCTCCTTGGCCCCGCCCCACAGGGCGCGCAGCCCGTCGCCGGGGGCCAGGAGCGAGCTGTTGCCGGGGGCCGGGAGCGAGTCGTCGCCGGTGTCCGTCCCGGAGGCGGCCAGGGCGTCGGCCAGTTCCCGGCAGACCTCCATCACGTCCCGCACGAAGAGCGACGGTACCCCGCGGGCGCCGCCCGGATCCGCCGCGGCCGCGGGACCGCCCGCGCCGCCGGCACCGGTCCGGTCGACATTGGCGAGTTCCCGTACCAGGGCCCCGAACTCGGCGAAGGCGGCCTGCGACTCCGGTCGCCCGTCGAGCAGTTCGGCGACCCGGTCGAGCTCCGCCTGCCGGCCCGGCCAGAACGCCCCGAGCGCCCGCCGCGTGCCGGGATCCAGGCCCGTGGCGGTGTCCGGGGCGGTGTCCGGGGCGGTGTCCGGGGCGGCGAGGGCGGGCCGCGGGTCGAAGTCCGGTATCGGCTCGTCGGAGAAGCGGATCGAGGGCCAGACCACCCCCACGTAGCCGAGCCGCACCCCCGTTCCCACCAGTCCCGGGAAGGGGGCGAAGAAACGGTCGAAGAGCCGGGTCGCGGTGGTCCGGTCGCTGTTCCAGCCGTGCGCGAAGACCAGCAGGTCCGTGGCCTCGATCCGGGCCACCGCCGCCCGCGTCGCCGGATCCACGTCCCCCTGGGCGTCGAAGGTCAGCTCCCGGTAGGGCCCGACGCCCACCCCGGTCGTCGTCGTGGCCGCGGCCGTGGCTCCGGCCCGGGCTCCGGTCGCGAATGCGGCTCCGCTGTCCGTCATGACGTCCCCCTCCATGCCGTGCCGTGCCTGCGGTGCACGCAGCATCCCGCCGCGGGCGCCCGTCGGCCAGACCCGCGGCAGCACGGGATCCGTCCGGCCCGGGGGGTGGGGTCAGGGGTAGAGGAGGTACTGCTCCCGGACCGGCGCGAACCGGGCCAGCCCCGCCGCCCAGTCGGCCGCGATCTCCTCCACCCCCGCCCCCGCGTCCACCAGCGTCCGTACCCGGTCCGAGCCGGTCAGCCGGTCGATCCAGTGGTCCGCGCGCCAGCCGAAACCGCTCCACGCCCGCCGCGCGGTGACCAGCAGGCCGATCCCCGCCCTCACCGGGTCGAAGGCCTCGCGGTCGTGCACGATCAGCCGGACCCCGCCGCAGGGCTTTCCGGCGTGCTTGGAGAAGGAGGGGGTGAACCAGGTCTCCCGGAACCAGACCCCGGGCAGCTCCAGCGCGTTCGCCGCCTCCGCCCAGCGCCGGTCCACCCCCTCCGCGCCGACCACCTCGAAGGGGGTGGTCGTGCCCCGGCCCTCGGAGAGCGTGGTCCCCTCGAACAGGCAGGTCCCCGCGTAGGCCAGAGCGGTGTCGGGGGTGGGCATGTTCGGGCTCGGCGGCACCCACGGCAGCCCGGTGGAACCGTAGAAGGACGCGCGGCGCCAGCCCGTCATGGCCACCGTCCGCAGCCGGACCGGACGGGCGCGCAGGAACTCGCCGTTGAAGAGGAGGGCCAGCTCGGCCGCCGTCATCCCGTGCGCGAGCGCGATCGGCTCGCGGCCCACGAAGCTGGCGTACGGCCGCTCCAGCACCGGGCCGGCCGCCCGGCGCCCGCCCACCGGGTTGGGGCGGTCCAGCACCACCACGGCCTTGCCGGCCAGGGCGGCCGCGCGCATGCAGTCGTAGAGGGTCCAGACGTAGGTGTAGAAGCGGGCGCCGACGTCCTGGATGTCGAAGACGACGGTGTCGATCCCGGCGGCCGTGAAGAGGTCCGCCAGGCGCTGCCCGCTCGTGTCGTACGTGTCGTAGACGGGCAGGCCCGTCGCCGGATCCCGGCCGGTCCCCTCCGAGCCGCCCGCCTGGGCCGATCCGCGGAAGCCGTGTTCCGGCCCGAACACCGCGACCAGGTCCACCCGCGGGTCGGCGTGCAGGACGTCGACCAGGTGGCGGGCGTCGGCGGTGATCCCGGTGGGGTTGGTGACGACGCCGACGCGCTGTCCGGCGAGTTCCGCGTACCCGTCGGCGGCGAGCCGTTCGCATCCGGTGAGCACCCGCCCCGGCGCGGGGGCACCCGCCGCGCCCGCAGTGTTCGAGGTGCCCGCCGCGCCGGGCGTGCCCGCAGTGCCGGCCCTGCCCGCCCTGCCCGCCGTGCCC